>JANPEU010000119.1:0-26070 GCA_031423175.1 Bacteroidota bacterium | reverse complement strand
GGATGGTCGCTGAAACTAATCTAAAAATCTTGCTTTCAATTCCGGCGTAGGCAGCCAGCACTCATCTTTTTTACCAAACCATTTGTACCTGTTATTTGCAATGAGATTATAAAAAGCATCACGAATAAATTTTGGAATAATAATAAATCCATATAACAAACTCCATCCACTTCCCAAATGTTTCATCATACGTAAAGCACCGGTACTTCTTGTATAAAGTTTTTCATCTTCAAGTAAAATAAATGAATTAAAATTATCGGATGGCAGATGATGTTTTTTTAAAAACGCTTGTCCGAACTTTCCTTGTAGCGATGCAAAACGGAATTGTTTTTTCTTGTCCCGCTTAAGAATAAACTGGACACTGCTGTTACAGAGATTACAAACGCCGTCGAACAAAATAATTTTAGAAGTAAAAATTGCCATAGTATAAAGATAAACGTATCTTAGAGTCAGGGGTATTAAAATTATAGTTTAATTTTATTCAAACTATTTTCAAAAAAACGATTATGAAAAAAACAATTCAATTTTTTGTCCTTGCAATATTGATGTTAAATATAAAAGGTAAAAGCTTTGCACAACCATTCAATCTTGATGATAGAATTGTTCCAACGGAACTAAACTTAATTGATTTTAAAAAAGGGGATACAATACAAAAAGGCAGAATTAATATGACGGAAGTAACACAAAACAGCGACACCGCCTATTATTTTATAAAAGGGCTTAGTATGTATTCGCCAGTTTATTTTGGACTTACTACAAAAGCTGAAGCAGGAAATATTAAAGTAAATCTTTGTAAAGACAACTGGCATAAAGCAGAACAAAACGGAGAAACAGGTAGTGAAGGGCATTGGAACACAAATTTTAAGACTGAAGGTGATTTTGGTATTATGGTAATTGCTGAAAAAAAACCTGCCGACTACTCTATAATTGTTTGGGTAGGCGATGAAGCAAAAGATGTTGGAATCACCGATCCGGTAAAAGATGCCGATGGAAAAATAAGTGATAGTAAAAAGGGAGGAAATTTTTTGAAAGAGAATTTCATGTATATCATTATCGCATTACTGGTGGTTATTATCGGGATCTTATTTTTTAAAATGAAAAAAAAATAATTATGAAAAAATTATTCTTTGTACTAATCTGTCTTAATTATTTATATCTATTTGCACAAAACCCAGGCGATGCGAATGTAATAAGGCAACAAGGTGAAGGTGATGTAGCTGCTGCGCAAGAAGCTGGAAACAATACGAGAAGTACAGCCAGTGCAATTGGCGATGCAATCGGTCATTTCAATAGAGTAATGGGATTATATGGCAGTGCACAGGATATGTATAATAACTCCCGTGCATTAGCCAATGGTGAATGCTCTCCGGATTTTGCAACCAGTGATAATGCTATGATGCCTTCTAACTGCAGACGTAATAGCGAATGTGGCGAATGTTACCGCAGCGCAATGGGGCAATTAAATTTTGTACGCCGTCAGTTGGGAAGATTGGGATGTATTTATCAAAACACAAAAAATTTTAATACAGCTGCTATTGCCTTTGGCGATAATGCAAGTGGTATTCATGCCGTAACCGGATTAGCCTGGCAGTATGCAAGAGCAGATATTACACAAACCTTCAATCATTTTAAAGGAACCTATGATAGGAAATACATTGATATGATTGGTTCGTTGGAAAACGCATTAAAAGCAATTGACCGTTGTGAAAGTCAATACGGACAGGATGGTTGGTTTCAGCGTTCAGGATTTATCTACCTGGAATTTTTAAAAGATAAATACAGAAGAAACGACTAACTAAAAGCAATTGTACAAACATTAATAATGCTGTAGGCAATTCTGTATTGAATTTATCTGCGGCATTTTTTACTATTACCCAAATGTGTAATTGTTCCACTTGTTTTTATTTCAGAAATTTGATAGATAAAACAAAACATAAAATGAAAATAATTTACATCCTCTTACTCTCAGTTCTGATAATTGCGTGTAACAGTACTGAAGATGCTCCTAAGACAACCACTACTGATTCACCAAAAACTGAATCTGCAGCTTCCAATTCAGGAGTCTGTTCCAAAATGATATTTTTTCAAAAAGGTGCCGAGGTGGAAGCAACAAGTTATAATGCTGATGGCAAAGAAGTTTCCAGGCAGCTTACAAAAATTCTGGAAGTAAGAAATGAGAATGGTATAACAATTGCCGATGTGGAAGGAACTGACAAGCTGAATAGCGGTGAAGAAAAACCAGCATTGCATTACAGTTATAAATGTGATGGCAATAAAATTTATTTTGATATTGCTTCTATGTTCCGTTCAGAAAAAAAGAATGGCGATGCTGGTTTCGAATCCAACAATATTGAATACCCGATAAATGTAAAAGAAGGAGAATCACTACCTGATGTTACAGGAGTTATGCGTTCTGAAAAAGATGGTAAGACCAGCGAAATGAAATATCATTTTAAAGATCGCAAGGTAACAGCCAAAGAAGAAATAACCACCCCTGCCGGAACATGGAATTGTTATAAAATAAGTAATACAGTTGAAGTGGAATTGGACATACCCGGAATGGATGAAAATTCAAAACGGATAATGAAAGAAATGCAAAGCAAAACGAAAAACGAAACGATTACCTGGTTTTCGCCTGAATTTGGAATTGTAAAAATGGAGATGTATTTGAATGGAAAATTAGCTTCGAGAAATGAAGTAACTGCATTTAAAAAATAAAATGAAAAAAAGATTTATTATAATACTTCTTTTGTTTCCAGGGTTTATAAACCTGAACGCACAGCCGGGTAAGTATGCGGGGTCTATGAAAAATCTAATTGGAAAAGTTTATACCGATAGCCGGAACATAACTTCATTAAAAGGCTGGCAGCCCCGTGAAGGCAGTGTACTTAACCCACTTACTGATCCAGAAATGATACTTTCCGATGTATTTCAAAAAGGAACTACTTATATCGTGTTCTTCAGTATAAAAGAAGATACGGCCTCTGTTGAGAATAAAATATTTGATGTAATAGAAATTAAAGGTGTGGCAAAAGGCTGGACAATTAAAACGGCATTATGCAGGCAAAATAAAATTGATAACGTTTACATATTTGCATGGCTTAAAGAAGCCTCTACAGAATATTTAAAAACTATTAAAAAAGCCTGGCGGTTCAATCCTGATAAAAGAAGGATTGAACCGCTTCCGGTGAAAGGAATTGATTGCATCAATGAAGGGATGGAGCAGTATTAAACAAAATTTTAAAAGTAATTCACTAAAATATTAATTATGCATAACAGAATTTTTCTATCCAGCGTCTTCTGTTTTTTGTTGGTTACTGGCCTAGCACAGATTACTCCGAAGGAAAATAAAATAAACCCTGCTATAAAGATAAACCCGGCAGTAATTGATAATGGAAATTTACTTCGGTTGATAAATTTAAATCGCAGCTTTTATATTCTCGATGCTGGTGGCAGAAGTATATGGGCAGCAAATATGCGAAGCGAGAAAGTGGTAATGGTAGAATGTTTTGCAGATAATAAAAATTTAAGGTGGGATTTTGTATCAAATGGCGATGGAACTTATACAATCAACTCTCAGTTTGGTACAAATAAAAAATTGGTGTATGAAAAAACAAATATCCGCCTTCCGGGACCAACAGGTATCTCCGGCACACCTTCTGTGCAAGATGGTTTTTATGTAAGGCAAAATCCGGTAACTACAACCGCCATAACTGTTAATTCAAAATGGCGTTTGAATTTAATTCGTAATGATTTATTCTGGTTAGTTTTTGAGAACAGAACAGATTCGTTTCAAATGAAAACTATTTATACCGGGGATATTCCATTAAACCCCGTAAGTTTTAACTTTAATAACTTAACCGGGTGGGAGCAGAGCAGCGTTTCTGCTATTTCTAAAGTGTTGGCATTTGACGGTCAGCCTTCCGGTGTAAATCATATTCCTTTTTATTCCAGTCCTGTAGTTCCAGCAATGCCTCTCGGTGGCAGTTATTGGAAAAGTATTGAGGATGATTTTTTTGCTTTTTCTACAAAAACAGATGACCGATTTATAAATACTGCACGTCCAGGCAATAATCGCTGGCAGGCCCCCGATGAATCAAGAAGAGGTATTTTAACAAGTTTGCCTTTTGTAATTTGTTCTGAAAAAATTACTTTCAAAATTGCAGGTACAGAAAATGCAAATGATATAAAATTTGAGTTTCTACAAAAAATAAACACGGCAGAGGCAGGTTCAATATCTTTCCCGGATGGTCATTATCGCCTGATTCAATCTTTTACAGGACATAACAATGATATTGCCCGGATGATAATTGTAAATACACGAGATCAATATTTTAAAGTATGCCGTTTCAGAATAACAGACAATTCAACTACCGGCCATATAATAGTTGATAATATTGATTTGGTTTTTACTGGCCAGCAAATGTCTGATCCCATTCCACGCAGCCCAGTTATTCCTTCAGTTGCCAAACCAATTTGGGGAGCCATTGATATGCATACACACCCCATGAGTTACCTGGGAATGGGCGGTAAACTGATGCATGGAAGATTAGATGGAAACGCTGCCACGGCACTTGGAAACTGTAATTGCTCACATGGCGGATGGGGTACAGATAATACATGTGGAAATTATTTCAGAGCAGAAATTGTAAACCTGATAGATGAACATTATGATAAAGTAAGCAGAAGAAGAATAGAAGATATCCAGGTTCCGCATAATGATCATCCGCACCAGGGATTTCCCAATTTAACTGATTGGCCTGCACAAAACAGTATGACCCATCAGCAAATGTGGTACGAATGGATGAGAAGGGCTAAAGATGGTGGGCTAAAATCTATCATAGCACTTACTGTGAATAGTGAAGTATTAGGCAGGGCACTTGGCGGAGATGAACCTATTGATGATAAAACAAATGCAGACAGGCAAATTGATGAACTATTAGCATTTATCAGCAGGCACAGAGATTTTTTAGATACTGTAACAAATTCTGCCAGAATGAGACAAGTAATAAATGAAGGTAAAATGGCTGTAATAATCGGAATGGAAATAGATAATATTGGAAATTTTTATCAAAACCTATCTGTGACTAATGCACAAATAAGAAATGAAATTACCCGGTTAAAAAACAGAGGTGTACGATATATATTTCCCATACATGTTACAGATAATAAATTTGGTGGATCCGCTGTATATAAAGAATTATTCAACTTCAGTAATAAATATGCAACCGGCCAACCCATTACCGGCACCGTACCTGTAGAATTATATCCACCTGTTTTACCGGGTCATTTATTTAATGTAGAAACCGCACCAGATAGAAATATAACATTCCGGTTAGAAGGCAGGGTAATGTCTGCGATGACAAGACTGAGACCATTGATTGAATTGATAGATGCCGGTGGCTTTCCAATACTGCCGCCGCCATTAGATATACCATCGCTGGCAATAAAACCGATTATAGATCCCATACTATTGGCTTTACGATTTTCGCAACAGTATCAATTAGCCAAAAAAATATTTCTTGATCGACATCCTGAATTGGCAACTTATGACAGAATAGTGCGCAGCCCAACGGATCCTGGCGGGCATAGAAATGTTTTAGGATTATCAGAACAAGGAGTCTTTGCTATTATGGAAATGATGCGCCAGGGATTAATGATTGATATCGATCATGCATCCGAAAAATCAGTAAACGACATGTTGCGAATAGCCTCTTTAAATGACTATCCGGTTAATTCCGGACATAACGGTTTAAGAGGTAGAGGTGACAATGAAAAAACAAGAACCCGGGGACAATTAGACACCATAAGTAATTTGGGTGGAATGTTTGGTATGGGTTGGGAGAATCAAAATCCAAATCAATTTTCAATGAACTATGGAACACATTTATCAGCTATGGGTGGAAAGAACACTGCATTCGGTTCAGATATTGATGGATATGCAGCTACACCAAGGAAACCGGTAAATGCTTCAAAATTTATTAATTATACTAACAGAAGTCTTCCTGACTTTTTATCAACTTGTACTATGGCTGGCAGCACTAGAACCTGGAATTACAATACCGAGGGTATGGCTCATATGGGCTTATACCCAGATTTTTTTGAAGCGTTAAAAAAAGACGGAATACCCATGTCAACTTTAAATCAACTTTTTTTATCATCAGAATACTTTGTAAGAATGTGGGAGAAATGTGAACGACGGGCACCGTTTGTTGGTAGATAACAAATTCAATGAACCTGATTTTTTTAAATTTTAAAATTACATACCATACTTCATGCCTTCTAATTTTTCTATAAAACCATTCAACATGAAAACAAAATTTTTGATAGTACAATTTCTTTTCATTGCTTTCAACATTCTATTAAGTTCTGAAAATGCATTTGCACAAATTACTCAGTTACCTAAAAATGCAACCATCCAAAACAAATTGCCGGTTACTGTAAAACCGTTGGTAAAAAAAGATTCGGTAAAATATGTAGCTGTTGCCCCAACAGTAACAGTGAATACCAACATTGCCACAGCCGACGAAATATTTCTTGGAAATGGTTCTTTTCTTATCCGTACAGTTCGGGATTACCGCTACCTCACTGTAAAAGATGACCTCAGCAAATCTTCAATTGTTTTCTACTATGCAGATTGGGCACTGAACAGTCAATATTGGAGTTTCATTCAAAAACCCGGCGGTTACTATAAAATAAAATCTGGCACAAATCTTTTTCTTGAAATGGGTGGTCGCACTACATATTATGTAATATCCAAAGCTGAAGCAAATACAGATAATCAACTTTGGCAATTAGAGTTAGCTGATAACGGAAATTATTTCATTAAGTCAAAGAGTGGGCAGTACCTTGGTGTGTACATGAGCCAGGTTACAGATGGAACGGTGGTTGGTCTTCGCAATGGAAGGGATAACAGCAGTTTTCAAAAATGGCAATTGATAAAAATGACCAATGATGGAAGACGTTTGACTTCATTCAGACCTGAACGGGATGGGTTTCGTTTTATAAATACATTTAATGGAGAGGATTTTATTCGATGGGGAGGCTTATGCGGAGGAATGGTTTATACTGCATTGGATTATTTCCGAAACAGAATACCCGTGCCCACACAATCATATACACCGGCCAATGCAACTACACTTCAATCCTATATTTATCAGCGGCAACAACATTCAATGTGGAATGTAAATGATAAATGGTCTGAACTGGAAGTTGCTTACCGGGTAAGAACTGGAGAAATATTCAGATGGGGAATTCAGGGCTCAGGTGGCGGTCGTTTGGAAGAATTGAAGAATGCCATTGATGCAAACCGCTCAGTTCCCATTGGATTATTTGGAGGTGAAGTACCAAGTATTAATGGTGGTAGTGGTGGTAATCATGTTGTACTTGCTATAGGTTATACAATGGGCAGATACACTGGTGACTTTAACGGCTTTCCGGGTGAATATAAAATTTTTGCTTATAACCCCAATGAAGGAAACAAAATGACAACACTGGTACCCAACATGGATGGCCAATGTTATTTTGAAGTTGAAAGTGGCAAGGTATGGAGAACATATTTTGTAAACAATAAGTACGACAATGAGCATACACCTCCAAAGGATATAATTAATTATCCTGAAGGCGAGCCGGAAGGAAGTATCCGTCATTTGTACGCCAGGTTTAAAACAGGCGGCGATGATTTAAGAGGAGCAAATATGCACGGCAATGACAATGTAAGTATAACTATACAATATGCAGATGGCACTAATCAGGTTTTTTCCAATGTAAATAATTCGGCAAGATGGGTTGATAACAGCCTGAATACTGTACACCTTGCATTAAACAGGCCAGTTAGAAAAACGGATGTCAGGCATTTTATGATCACCACTTCATTTGGAAGTGATATGTTATTCAGTGATGATTGGAACCTGGATGGTTTCATGGTCACCAATGGTGCAGGAGGTATTAATTTTGCAGAATCTAACGCTGCACCTGGAGCTTATATATTCAGATTTTCAGGAGATCAGCGGTTGCTTAGGCATGTTGTTCGGGTACAATGATAAAATTCGATTAACATTTAACTCAAATAGAAAAAACTATTTAATGAAAATAAAAACTTATCTGCCTGCGACTAATACTTTTTTATAATCATCCCATATTATGAAACACTTTCTGTACATCCTCATCCTGTTCTAATTTTTCAATCAATTTACTTACATCTGCAGCTTGTTCATCATTTACAGGAACCGTAACAGTTGGTATCCATTCTAATTCGGCAGTTATAGGTACGATGCCTTTATCTTCCAATGCTTTTTGCATATTTCCAAAATTAGTAAAACCACATCGAACTACTAAAATATTATTACCATTTTCGTCCGTGCTGTCTCCTAACTCTTCTAAGCCAAAATCAATTAATTCCAATTCCATATCATCAGCACTCAATCCCTCCGGTTTCAATTTAAACACACCCATTTTTTTAAATTGAAATGCAACCGAGCCACTATTGCCGAGTGT
The DNA here is from genome assembly GCA_031423175.1 of Bacteroidota bacterium. GTDB lineage: Bacteria > Bacteroidota > Bacteroidia > Chitinophagales > Chitinophagaceae > VBAR01. The sequence continues at coordinate 17,574 of JANPEU010000119.1, read as the reverse complement.
GCCATCGCCTTTATTAAAAATTGCTTTTACATTCGCCACTGTTCTTACATGATTATCGGTTGCGGTTTCTACCAGCAATGCTACTCCATGCGGTGCATAACCTTCATATAAAATTTCATCGTAGTTTATTAATTCTTTTCCTTGTGCTCTTTTAATTGCAGCTTCCACCCGGTCTTTCGGCATGCCCACACTTCTTGCATTTTGAAAACAGCGGCGCAATGCGGCATTTGAATTTGGATCAGGACCAGCGGCTTTTACAGCTATCACTATTTCTTTACCAATACGGGTAAAATTTTTTGCCATCTTATCCCATCGGGCAAACATGCTGGATTTACGTACTTCAAATATTCTTCCCATAATGATGTTTATCGTTTATATTTTTTTAGTTTATAGTTCCTGCTGTTGCCACTTCCTAGCCTGAGGTTCAAGGTTCGAACATTTGTATTTCTGTAATTTTACTCAACATATGATATGTTGATACAAAAATTATTCAGATGTTCTGCGTTCAGGCTTCCCGCTCTTTTGGAGAGGGATAAAGGTCTGACGATTATTATCAGACTCCGACCAATGCGTCGGAGGTGAGGTGCTATATGGGTTGCAAATGTAAGGCAATGTGTGAAAAAGAAAAACCGTCCCAACGATTCTGTCGGGACGGTGTTATAAAGCAGTTACTAAATAAACCTTTTTATTTAGGATTTCGAAGTTTACTATGTTTAGCGCTATATAGGAAATAAACAAACAGGCCAATCGCCATCCAAGCCAACATATTTAACCAGGTTTTGCCAGGTAAGAAAACCATCATTGTTACACATACTAATATTCCTAAAATTGGTACAAGGGGAACTAATGGAGTTCTAAACGGACGTGCCGCATTGGGTTCAGTTTTACGCATAATCATTACACCTATACAAACTAAAACAAATGCAAACAATGTTCCCATACTCACTAATTCGCCAACCACTTTTACCGGAACAAACCCAGCGAATAAACTTACAAACCCTGCAAACAAAAGATTGCATTTATAAGGGGTGGAAAATTTTGGATGCAAATCAGAAAATAATTTGGGTAGCAACCCATCTTTACTCATTGAATAAAATACACGGCTTTGTCCTAAAAGCATTACCAGCATAACGGAAGTATAACCTGCTAAAATTGCAATGATAACAGTTTGGTTTAACCAAACATAAGGTGTTTTTGCAATTGCAATTGCAACAGGTGCTGCACTGCCTTTAAATTCTGTATAGTTTGCCACGCCTGTCATTACATAAGAGAAGAGCACATATAATATAGTACACAATGCCAGCGAACCTAAAATTCCAATTGGCATACCTTTTTGCGGATTCTTTGCTTCTTGAGCTGCAGTACTTACCGCATCAAAACCAATAAATGCAAAAAATACAATACCAGCCCCTCGAATTACACCACTCCATCCAAAGCTTCCAAATGTTCCTGTGTTTTCTGGAATAAAGGGTGTGTGGTTTGCAGGATTAATAAAAGACCAGCCAATTGCAATAAATACTAATACGACTGATACTTTTAAAATAACCAATAGATTATTTACCATGGCGCTTTCTTTTGTTCCTCTTATTAGTAACAAAGAAATAAGTATAACTATAATTACAGCTACCACATTCATATTGCCTCCGGCCATTACAGTTCCATCAGCAAGAGTATATGATTCAAATGGTGAATGCATCCACTGCTGGGGTAGTTCAATCCCCATATTATGAAAAAACTTTCCGAAATATTGTGAGAAACTGATAGATACAGTTGCTGCACCCAACGCATACTCCAATACAAGAGCCCAACCAATAATCCATGCAACAAATTCTCCCATGGTTGTATATGCATAAGTATAGGCACTACCAGCAATCGGAATCATAGATGCAAACTCAGCATAGCAAAGGCCTGCAAATGCACAGCCAATAGCAGCAATGATAAAAGAATATACTACACCCGAACCTGCATTTTCTGCGGCTACTATACCCGTTAATGAAAATAATCCTGCACCAATGATAGCACCAATACCTAACGTAACTAAGTTAAATGAAGTAAGTGTCTTTTTAAGACCATGCCCGCCGCTAGCAGCTTCTGCTAATAAACCGGCTAAAGGCTTTTTTACAAATAAGCTCATAAGTAGTTTGATTATATTTTACAATAGCTCGTAAAGTAAGGAAATATTTCTTTCAGCAACCTATTTCTTTTACACGAATGGAATTTTAGCGGTTTAAAAGTTTTCAAATGGTTTTTTTTTCCGATTTTCGGCTTTCTTAATAATCTGCTCATGAAGAAAGGAAACCGGCTTACATTATATATTCTCATTGCGATGGTGCTGGGGGTGCTCGTAGGTTATTTAATTCATGAAAATAGTTCGCCGGAAACAATAAAAAGTTTTTCAACAAATGTAAAAATTCTTGCCACCATTTTTCTCCGGCTGGTACAAATGATAATTGCACCATTGGTATTTACAACATTGGTGGTGGGTATTGCAAAACTTGGCGACTTAAAAGCAGTAGGCAGAGTTGGTGGTAAAGCAATGCTGTGGTTTATTACAGCATCTCTTGTAAGTTTAACGCTGGGCCTTATACTGGTAAATTTCTTTCATCCCGGTACTGCCATTGATTTAAGTATGGCTGATACAGCAGGTGCTAAAGACCTGATGGGAAAAACACAGGAATTTTCTATTCAAAAATTTGTAGAGCATGTTTTTCCTAAAAGCGTATTTGAGGCAATGGCCACAAATGAAATTCTTCAATTAGTAGTATTCAGTATTTTCTTTGGTGTGGCAGCTACGGCATTAGGGGACTATGCAAAACCGGTAATTCATGCGCTGGATGTTTCATCGCATATTATTTTAAAAGTGGTAGGCTATGTAATGAACTTTGCACCATTGGGTGTCTTTGGTGCTATTGCCGCGGTTATTGCAACCAAAGGATTAAAAGTTTTTAATTTTTATGGACAATATCTTTTATATTTTTTAATCGGCATCTTTTTGTTATGGGCTATTCTTTTAGGTGTTGGTTATTTAATTTTAAGAAACAGGGTACCGCAATTACTAAGAAGAATTTCGCAACCATTGCTTATTGCATTCAGTACCACCAGCAGCGAAGCCGTTTTTCCAAAACTCACTGAAGAGCTGGAACGATTTGGATGCAAAGATAAAATCGTATCATTTATTTTACCACTTGGTTATAGTTTTAACCTCGATGGCAGTATGATGTATATGACATTTGCCAGCATTACCATAGCGCAGGCTTATGGTATTCATCTGGATATTGGAACACAAATAACAATGCTACTTGTACTGATGCTGACAAGTAAAGGTGTGGCTGGGGTGCCCCGGGCATCATTAGTTGTTGTAATAGCTACTTGTGCAATGTTTAAAATACCTCCCGAAGGAATTGCATTAATATTGCCGATAGACCATTTATGCGATATGTTCAGAAGCATGACTAATGTATTGGGCAATGCTCTTGCTACAAGTGCAGTAAGTAAATGGGAAGGGGAATTAACTCACGGAAATGAATAATTTTAAATCATCAATCGGAATAAAAAAAGTATATGGGATTTTTAGAACAGTTCATTAATTGGATCATTGACTATGGCGGGCTTTATGTTTTGTTACTGGTAGTATTTGCCGAAACAGGTTTACTCGTTGGGTTTCTTTTCCCCGGCGATTCATTATTATTTGCAGCCGGTATTTTTTTAAATAAACTCACAAAAAGTCTTTTCAATCTTGATGATGCAGCATCTGTAATGCCGTGGCAATGGATGATTGTGGTTATACTGGTAATGATTGCTTCTGTATTGGGGAATATTGTTGGTTATTGGTTTGGTGTAAAAACCGGGCCATTGCTTTACGAAAGAAGGGAGACATGGTTATTTAAAAAGAAACACCTGATAAAGGCAAAAGCCTTTTATGATAAATATGGTAAGCCGACAATCTTCGTTGCAAAATTTCTTCCATTCATTCGCACCTTTGCACCTATCGTTGCGGGTATGGTAAAAATGAATAAACCCGTTTTCATGTTTTATAATATTATGGGAAGTATTTGCTGGGTTGCTTCTATGATGCTTGGCGGATATTTTATTGACAGCTGGGTGCAACGTAAATTTGGATTTAGTTTACAGCAGCATATTGAAATCATAACCATCGGAATAATTCTTGTAACAACACTTCCGGTTATTTACAAAGTATTTTTTGGTAAAAAGGATAAAGACGATAAAGACGAAGAACCCACTCAAATTGCATCTTAATTATGCAACCGAAAACCAACTATGGCATTTTATCTCTTCCGGTTATTGTTGCGGCTTTAGGTTATTTTGTTGACATTTATGATTTGCTGTTATTTACGATTGTAAAAAAAACAAGCTTGCTTGATGTTGGTGCTACCGATGCAACATTGCTTGCAGATAGTACAAGAGTTATTAATTGGCAAATGTTTGGATTGCTATTGGGAGGAATTATCTGGGGTGTATTGGGAGATAAGAAAGGAAGACTGTCAGTTTTATTTGGTTCTATTATACTTTATTCCATCGCCAATTTTGTTACAGGGTTTATTCATACCGTAGAAGAATATGCAGCATGTCGCTTTGTTGCGGGTCTGGGACTTGCCGGAGAATTAGGAGCAGGCATTACATTAGTAAGCGAATTATTACCAAAAAACAAAAGAGGCATTGGAACATCATTGGTTGCAGGCATTGGATTATTTGGTGCAGTGGTAGCTTATTTTACTTTTCAATTTACAGATGACTGGCGTATGTGTTATAAAATTGGCGGTGTACTCGGCATTTTGTTATTGTTTCTAAGAGTAAGTGTTGCAGAGTCTGGCATGTTTAAGGAGGCAAGAGATAAAAATGTTTCCAGGGGAAATTTTCTAATGTTCTTTAATAACGCAAAACGATTTAAGAAATATTTTCTTGCCATACTGATTGGATTGCCTACCTGGTACGTAATTGGAATTTTAGTAAATCAGAGTGACCGCTTCGGTAAAGAAATGTTTGGTAGTAATACAATTGATTCGGGTCGAGCTATTATGTTTGCCTATATCGCAATTGCCATTGGCGACATTTTAATAGGATTTATTAGTCAATATTTTAAAAGCCGTAAAAAGGCGTTGCTGCTTTTTTATATCCTATGCATCATTTCTCTTTTTATTTTCTATAGCTCATGGAATAATAGCGATGCAAGAATGTATATGATATGTGCTGCACTAGGTTTTAGTACCGGCTTCTGGGCAATCTTTGTAACCATGGGGGCTGAACAGTTTGGAACAAACCTGCGGGCTACTGCAGCCACTACAATTCCAAATATGGTGAGAGGCGCATTGCCATTAATTAATATGCTGTTTCTGGATTTGTTTCAAAAAACATGGAACCTTAGTTTAATTGAAAGTGGTATTATCACCGGCATCATTGTAATGACTGTTACGTTATTTGCTTTTTACTATACGGAAGAAACATTTAATAAGGATTTAAACTATTTGGAACCTGAAGAACTGTTTCCATAAAAATTATTGTGCCTAAAATTTTAATAATACGATTTTCTTCCATAGGTGACATTGTACTTACTACCCCAGTTGTCCGATGTTTAAAAAAACAATTACCGGAAGCAGTCGTGCATTTTTTGGTAAAAGAAAAATTCCGATCTGTCGTTGAGCACAATCCCTATATTGATAAACTACATATACTGGATCATAGTTGGGAAACATTGATGGAAGAATTGAAAGCGGAGGAGTATGATTTTATCATTGACCTCCATCATAATGTGAAAACATTAAAGCTTAAAAGTGAGTTGTCCAAAGGACCCAATGGGAAAGTAAAAACCTTTTCATTTTACAAACTCAATATTGAAAAATATATTTATACCAGTCTTAAAATAAATATACTTCCTAAAGAACATATTGTTGACCGGTATTTAAAAACTGTTGAATCATTTGGTGTAAAAAATGATGGGGCTGGTCTTGATTATTTTATTGGAGAAAATGAACAAACAAAAAAAATGGATCTACCTGCATCACATCATGCAGGATATATTGCTTGTGTAATAGGTGCAGCACATGGCACCAAACGGTGGCCTGTTACAAAATGGGCAGCATTTGCGGAAAAAATAAATCATCCAATCATTTTGCTTGGCGATATGAAAGATAAAGCAATGGGAGAGGAGATTGCATCAGTTGACAAAGTGAAAGTATATAATGCCTGTGGCAAATTTAGTTTGAATGAAAGTGCTGATTTAATACGGAAATCAAAATTGGTAGTAACGCATGATACAGGACTGATGCATATTGCTGCAGCTTATAAAAAACCAATTATATCATTATGGGGAAATACAGTTCCTTCCTTTGGTATGTTTCCATATTACGGCGATACCCAAATTCCTAATTACCAATTACAAACTCCTAAGCTCTGGTGCAGGCCCTGTAGCAAAATTGGATATGACAAATGCCCGCTTGGACATTTTAAATGTATGAGCAAAATCAATGAGGACACTGTACTAGAAACAGTAAGAAATTTTTTGCAATAAAAATTAACTTCCGGAAAATTTTAATCCCCGCAATCTATAAAATGAAATTTGAAACAATTATTTACCCCAGGTAAGAATTGTTGCAAGAGCAATAGCGGTAAAAATGAAACCAATGATTAAATAACCCTGAACGTTTGGATTTTGTAATGAAGTGTAAATTTTTTTCATAAACGTTTTTTTTAAAAATTAATAAAGTAGGGTCAGGATTTCAATACGTGTTAAAAATCTGCTTAATTTCAGAAATAAATCGGACGATTTATAGAGAGGGTTGGATTACAATGCGAAAATAGAGAATTATACTCAAACACCAAATGTTGTTTAAAAAAATTATCCACTTACAATTTCGCTCAATTCCAGCCATTTCAGCTCTTTTTCATCAAGAAGTGAGTCAATTTCGCCAATTCTTAATGAAAGATGACTTAACTCATTAAAGGGAGTAGCAGTATTATTTAATTTTTCAGATACTGTCAATTTTTCTTTTGACAGATCAGCAATTTCCTTTTCAAGTATCTCAAATTGTCTTTTTTCTTTAAACGATGGCTGTCTCTTTTGGAAGGCAGGTGGTTTCTGGTTGATTGTTGTTATCGTTGTTTGTTTTTTTTGGGTCATCTGCCATTTGTCCTGCGACATCATTTCTTTTTCTTTCTCATTCATTCTGTACTGTGTGTAGTTACCCGGAAAATCTTTCACCACACCATCACCTTCAAAAACAAATAAATGATCCACTAACCGATCCATAAAATACCGGTCATGCGATACAATTAACAAACACCCGGGAAATTCATTTAAAAAATTTTCAAGTACGCCGAGTGTAGGAAGATCCAAATCATTTGTCGGTTCATCTAAAACCAAAAAGTTTGGGTTGCGAAATAGAATAGACAATAGATGCAATCTTCTTTTTTCGCCACCACTCAGGCTGCTGATATAGGTATATTGCTTTTCCGGATCAAATAAAAACAACTGAAGAAACTGTGCAGCACTTAATGAGCCACCACTAGCCAATGGAAAATGTTCAGCAATATTTTTTACAAACTCAATCACCCGCATATCTTCTTTTACTTCCAATCCTTTTTGAGAGTAGTTGCCAAAAATTACAGTATCGCCAATATTTATTTTGCCACTATCTGCTTTTTCAGATCCAAGAATAAGATTAATAAAAGTTGATTTACCCACGCCATTTTTGCCAACGACTCCGATGCGTTCGCCTTTATTAAATGTATAATCAAATCCCTTCAGCATTATTTTATCATCAAAACTTTTATAAACTTTTTTCATCTCAACTACTTTACCGCCGAGGCGATTCATTTTCATCTGTAACTCCAATTGATTGTCTTCAATTTGTTGTTTTGCTTTTTTTTCTATAACATAAAAATTGTCCTGGCGACTTTTACTCTTGGTTGTTCTTGCTTTGGGTTGCTTTCGCATCCATTCCAGTTCTTTGCGGTAGGTATTTTTTGCTTTATCAATGCTTGCTGCTTCACTTTCCAACTTCGCTGCTTTCTTTTCTAAATAATTTTCATAACTGCCTTTATAAACGTTCAGTTCACTTCTGTCTAAATCCCAAATTTCATCACAAACTGCATCTAAGAAATAGCGGTCATGTGTTACCAGCAGCAGCGTTACTTTTTCCTGATTCAGATAATGTTCAAGCCATTCCACCATTTCTACATCCAAATGATTGGTAGGCTCATCCATTATCAATAAAACATGTTTGTGTTCAAAGCCAATATCAATTAATGTTTTTGCTAATGCTACTCTTTTTCGCTGACCACCACTTAACGTATTTACGGGTTGATTTAAATGATGAATATTTAATTTGCCCAGAATCTGTTTTACTTTTGTATCAAAATTCCAGGCACCGAGATCATCAATTTTTATAATAGCTTCATTAATTTTGTCTGCATCTTCTTCATCGCAGGCTGCTTCATATTCAGCAATGGCATTGATGACCGGGTGATTGTGATAAAAAATATTTTCAAGTATTGTTTTTTCTTCAATAAAAGTTGGCTCCTGTTCAAATAGTGCAACTGTAACCTCTTTGCTGATCCAGAGTTTTCCTTCATCAGCTATTTCCTGACCTGCCAAAATTCTTAATAAAGTAGATTTGCCATAGCCATTCCGTGCTACTAATGCAATTTTATCGCCTTCTTCAATATGGAATGAGATATTCTGAAACAGAGGCTGGATGCCATAACTTTTTGTCAAATTTTCTACAGAAACATAATGCATGCGGCAAAGATAATCCAAGAACATTTCCCTTGTCATATTAACTCTATTCTGAAATCAAAAAACTATCGGCACATTAGGCTACTTCCGCGAATTGGCATCACATCATTAAGGTATTCCTGGATTCATTAAGATTTTGAAATTTGTAACTTTAAAATATAACTCAAAATATAGTTTATGAATAAGATTGAATAAGGTAATTCTCTGTAAATTCAGGTTAAATTAAATGGATTGAAAAAGACAACATTTACATATTGTTGCATATTGTTTTTTGTATGGCAGGCTAAAAGCCAGTTGCCCGATTATCATGTTCGTCTTTTTGATGAAAGTTATGGTTTCAGTTCATATTCACCTCAGCAGATAATTCAGGATCAACTGGACTTTGTATGGATATTATATCGCGACCGTGTACAACGGTTTAACGGGAAACAAGTAAAAGAATTTTTACCCGGAGAAAGATTGTTGGGGGTGTTATGCGACCGACAGAACCGTTTATGGGTGGTTGGATTTCATGGTGTATATCTATTCATCAACGATCATGAGGGATTTAAGAAGTTGGCATTTGATACAAGTGGCGATTTTTCAATGGGGCATATTTTTCAATTGACGGGTAAGCCTCTCTGGTTGCAAACTTCGAAAGGATTTTACGAGCTTGATAGCTCCACACTAAATTTTAATAAAATAAACTTGCCGGAATTGCAAGTAAAACTTCCTATAGACATCCGTCATTTTTCAGTTTTTGAAAACACTATCTTTTTTTCAAACAGTGATTCCGTATTTTCCGTTGATCTGGTTAACCGGAGCAGGGTTTCATTGAAAGGGAAAGATAACTATGGTTATTATTCATTAAGCAGAAATCAGCTTTTACTTAGTACCTGGAACAATATTTCCTGGTGGTATGATTTTGCAAATAAAAGGATCACCCCTGTTAAACTGAATGATAAGCCAAAAAAAGAGAACGGTTTTTTTCTCGTTAATGGCATTGAAAAAATAAATGAAAAAGAATGGCTGTTAGTTTCGACAGAAGGTGTTTATAGGTTCAATATCGAATCCGGGTTATTCAGGAAATTGAAACTGTATAATAAAGGCAAACCCTTGCAGAATGATCGTTCAATTACAAACCTTTATTTTGACAGGCATCAGAATATATGGATGATTTATGAATATGGATTAATAACCTTTAAACCCAACCAGGAAACGATTGGCCTGATACGCAATTTTGAGCCGGACCCCGGCAAGGCATGGAATAACAATGTGCGGAATTTTATGCCGGATGAAAAAGGAAATTTATGGCTCGGTACAGCAAATGGGTTTGCTTATTGGGATTTGAACAGAAACAGTTTTACAGCATACACTTCAAAACAAGGAGCGGCTGATCAGATTAATCATCCTTCTATACGCGGCGTTTATTATGATGGGAAATATGTGATTTTAGGTCCCACTAATGGTGGTATCTGGCTTTTTGATCCTGTAACAAAAAAATACAGAAAGCCCTTGTATGAAAACGGACCAGAAGGAGACACAACCCGTAGTAGATTACAAGGTGATTTTATCAGACAAATCAAACCGATTCATAATGGAAATTATATTATTTCGGCAAGAGAAGGTATATATATTATGGAGGGCAAAACTTATAAAATACGCCGCTTTGCATTGCCGGGCAAAAATGAAAATTGTATTTTTTCTTACCAGGACAGTCGAAAACGAATATGGATTGGATCCAGTACGATATTGCATTGCTTAGATAGCCTGATGGTTTATCAGTTCAGCGTACAACCGGGTATAAGAAATTTATATAGTATGTGTGAGTTGGCGCCTGATGAATATTTAGCCGGCGGTTTTAAAGGCCTGACCCATATTAAAATTTCTAATGGTAAAACTGTTGTAAAAAAAGTTAACCCCTTTTTTGAAAACGTAATTATTGCATCTGTTATAAAAGATATAACAGGGAAAATCTGGCTGCCCTCAGTAAATAATTATTTGTACAAATATGACCCCGTAAACCACACGGTTGATTCATTTGATCAGGCCAGTAATTTGCAGGGAAATGAATTTAATTACAACTGTTTTTATCAATCACAGGATGGTATGCTTTTTTTGGGTGGCATCAATGGCATCAATTATTTCTATCCGGATAAAATAGGCAGGGAGAAAGACAGTTTGCATGTTTCCATAACTAAAGTAACCGTTAACATTGATGATACCGGTTATTATCATCGAAGTGGCACAATATCTCTGAAACATTTTCAGAGCTCAATAGAAGTGGCTTACATTTCACCCTGTTACAGTAACTCCTCTCAACTTCAATACCGGTATCGCCTGCAGGGCGTTGATACCGGCTGGCGAAGCAATGGAAATAATAACTCCATACGCTTTACCTCACTCTCTCCCGGCAGATATATTTTTAATTTAGCTGCAAGTGTCAACGGAACAGACTGGTTCGAAAGCGGTGAAAAACTTTTCTTTGTTATCTCACCACCATTCTGGAAAACATGGTGGTTCATATTATTATTGTCGGTTACTCTTGTTACTTCATTTTACTGGTGGATACATTCATTGCGTGAAAGGTTACGTTCAGAGAAGATGCTCAACTATTTTGCCACATCTTTATACGGGCAAAATACGGTTGACGATATTTTTTGGGATGTGGCAAAGAATTGTATGGCTATGCTGAATTTTGAAGATTGTGTTATTTACCAGTATGATGAACAAAAGAAAGAGCTTGTTCAGAAAGCGGCTTATGGCTCTAAAAATCCTGATAGACATGAAATACTGAACCCGATGAAAATCACCCTGGGCCAGGGCATTGTGGGTTCAGTAGCGTTGAGTAAAAAACCGGAGATTGTAAAAAATACTTCTGCTGATAAAAGATATATTGTTGATGATCGCCATCGTTTTTCCGAAATTACAGTTCCAGTAATTGTTGACGGCGAATTATTCGGAATCATTGACTCAGAACATACGCAAAAAAATTATTTCAGAAAATATCACCTGAAGCTGTTGAATAAAATTGCTGAAATCTGCGCCGCTAAAATTTCACGATATATCGTAGAAGAAAAACTGCGGGCAAAAATATCCCGTGACCTGCATGATGAAATGGGTTCTACACTTACCAGTATTAATATCATCAGCAAACTGGTTATACAGCAATCAGAAAATAATCCGGGTATTCAGCAGCAATTGTCAAAAATAAAAGAGTACTCATCGACGATGATGGAAAGCATGAGTGATATAGTATGGGCAATTAACCCCGGTAACGACCGTTTCGAAAAACTGGTATTACGAATAAAAGAATTTACAGCAGAAATACTGGAGCCTGTCCGTATCAATTATTATTTTCGTGAAGACGGTCCCCTGGAAAATATAAAACTGAACCTTGAGCAGCGTAAGGATATTTATATGATTTTTAAAGAAGCGTTGAATAATGCTGTTAAATACAGTAATGCAACGGAAATAAACATTATGCTGCAAACAGGGAATAAGCAACTGAGCATGCAGATTACTGATAACGGGAATGGTTTTGATACGGGAAAAATATATTCAGGTAACGGATTAAAAAATATGCAAAGCAGGGCAGAACAAATAAAGGCTTTCATGGAAATTAATTCTATTAAAAATACGGGAACCACTATCAGGTTACTTATCCCCCTCACATGATTAAGGTAGTGGATATGGGAAAAAACTGAATTAAGTTGCAACGTAATAAAACAGGTATCTTGTATTGATATCAATTCATGGAAACATCAGTCGTTATATATGAGGATAATGCAAACCTGCGTGAAAGCCTGGTAAATCTTCTTGTCCTTACCGAGCAGTATGATGTATTGGCCAGTTATCCCGATTGCAGCATGGTAGAAGAGCAGGTGAAGCAACATCAGCCCGATGTGATTTTAATGGATATAGATATGCCGGGCCTCAATGGAATTGGAGCTGTAAAAAAAATCAGAGGTTTTAACCAGGAGGTACAAGTGATCATGCTTACTGTTTTTGGTGACAACGAGCATGTCTACGATGCTTTATATGCCGGTGCCAACGGTTACCTGTTGAAAAAATATATTTCAGATAAGCTGATCAACTCTATTCACGATGTGCTGCATGGCGGCGCACCAATGAGTCCATCCATTGCCCGCATGATAATAAATAATATGCAAAGACCAGTGCCTGTAGTTGGAAACGATTATCAACTCACCAACAGGGAAAAAGAAATTCTTCAATCGTTGTCAAAGGGAAACAGTTTTAAACTGATTGCTGTTGATCTGGAAATCAGTATTGATACGGTCCGCACACATATCAAACGTATTTACGACAAACTCCACGTCCGTTCGCAAATTGAAGCGGTAAGTAAAGCGATCAATGAAAAAATAGTTTAGCAATTTTATTGACTTACTGATTTTCCCCTCCCTACCCTAATCGGGTGACACATCATTACGGTATTGTTTAGCAATTATCAAAATGCAATCTTTGGATTAAGTCATTTAACTCTTCATTATAAATACGGGGTATGAAAATAATTTTTCTATTTATTATTATCATTTTGTCAACTGCAACTTTAGAAGCTCAATCTGTTGCAATCAATACTGATGGCAGTTCAGCAGATCTGAGTTCCATCCTGGATATAAAAAGCACAGCAAAAGGAATACTGATTCCCCGAATGACGCAAACTCAAAGAAATACGATTGCATCACCTGCTACCGGTTTATTGATTTATCAAACAGATGATACACCGGGATTTTATTTTTATAATGGCGGCGGATGGACATCCATTGCAGGCAGCGCTTCACTCACGGGCTGGAGCATTACCGGTAATGCGGGTACAAATCCTGTAATAAATTTTTTAGGTACTACTGATAACAACCCGCTTCGTTTCCGCATCAATAATTTGTATGCAGGTGAAATAGATTCATTCAGCACAAAAACTTTTCTTGGGTATGGGGCTGGAAAGTATTCAACCGGTTTGTATAATTCAGCCTTTGGTTATAAATCACTTAATCAAAACACAAGTGGTCAATATAATTCCGGTCACGGCTTTAATGTATTGAGAAATAATACAACCGGTGATGCTAACACCGCTATCGGACAAGGTTCTCTTTTCACGAATACAACAGGCAATAGCAATACCGGGCTTGGCCAGGTAGCCTTGGCGTCCAATACTACCGGTGGTAAAAACACAGCGGTTGGTGTGGCTGCGCTTTATTCCAACACAACAGGCAATTCTAATGTTGCCATTGGAGAAAGTGCATTGCGGTTAAATACTGACCGCAGTAATATTGTTGCCGTTGGTGACTCAACTTTATTGCATAATGGTGTGGGAGCTACTGTATCAACAGAAGCAATTCGCAATACCGCTATTGGCAGCAAAGCATTGTATTCAAACACAACAGGAAGCTATAATGCAGCTTTGGGTACAAGGGCCCTGTATTCAAACACGATCGGACTTGCAAATACTGCCGCAGGAGAAAATGCATTAGTCAATAATTTAACCGGCAGTTATAACAGTGCTTTTGGTTCTTCATCACTTGCATCCAATAATACTGGTTCATATAATACTGCTGCTGGTTTATATGCACTGGTATTAAATACTTCCGGTAGCAATAACACGGCAACCGGAACCGCTGCCCTGCTTTCTAACACAACAGGAAATACGAATGTAGCTATTGGAGAAAGTGCAATGCGGTTAAATACTGATCGCAGTTTTATTGTTGCTGTTGGTGATTCGGCGTTACTTAATAATGGTGTGGGTGCTATAGATGAAATACAAGGCACAAAAAATACAGCCATTGGCAGCAAAGCACTTTACGCCAACACAACTGGTTTTCAAAATACAGCCGTAGGTTTCCAGGCCCTGAATGCGGGTTTCAGTGGAACTATGAATAGAAATACTGCTATCGGCGCTTTTGCATTGCAAGCCAATTATGGATTTAATAATACAGCAACAGGTGATGAATCATTAAAATCAAATTATCTCGGGGGTAACAACACAGCTAATGGTAACAGTGCTCTCAAATTAAATCTTGATGGCGGTCAAAACACAGCTATCGGTGTTGCTGTTCTTTCTAATAACCTTAGTAATAATAACACGGGAGTTGGATTTAGGGCTTTAGCTTTTAATACTACGGGCAGTTCAAACGTAGCAGTTGGGTTCAGATCTCTGCATGCAAATACAGTCAGGGGCAACCTGGTGGCAGTTGGTGATTCTGCTCTATATAATAATGGAATTGGCGTTACTATCAGTACAGAAGCTATTCAAAATACAGGTATTGGCTCAAAGGCATTAAGTAGCAATACAACCGGAAGTTATAACACGGCAACCGGGTTTGAAACATTAAAAGCAAATACCACGGGTACCCGCAATGCATCCTTTGGCACCAATGCATTAAACGCTAATATAAGTGGTAGCAGCAATACAGCTATAGGTGTAAATGCTCTGAATACATTAACTACAGGAAGCAATAATACTGGTATCGGCAAAGATGCAGATGTAACTGCGGGCAATCTTTCCAACGCCACTGCAGTAGGATACAGTGCAACAGTAGCCTGCAGTAATTGTTTAGTATTGGGCGGTACTGGGGGTAACGCTGTTAATGTTGGAATTGGTTTAACTAATCCCGCTGCCGAATTGGATGTAAATGGTTACAGCAAACTAGGGCCAAACTCCCCAATCTTTCAGATAAAAAAATTAACCGGAACAACTGCAGCATCGCAGGGCAATTCAGTAAATGTGGCACATGGATTAACTGCTTCTAAAATTCTTTCTGTAGTTGTACTGGTTGAATATTCAGCCAACAGTTATATTCATCACAGTTACATGCTGAACCCGGGTTATGAGTTTAATTATTATATAACATCAACCAATATTAATATCAGTAACATCAACGGCAATTCTGGTTTGATTCTTTCTAATCCATTCAAAATAATTATAACGTACGAACAATAATAAAAATACATTCTTCATGAAAAAGTTAATTTTGTTTCTGGGCTACTTATTATCAACTGCCATATTAGTAGCACAATCTGTTGCAATCAATACTGATGGCAGCCCTGCTGATTTAAGCTCCATACTGGATGTAAAAAGTACTACAAAGGGAATGCTGTTTCCCCGCATGACGCTGGCACAAAGAAATGCTATCGCCGCACCTGCAGCCGGGTTATTGATTTACCAAACGGATAATACACCAGGATATTATTACTACAACGCTGTTAGTTGGGTACAGTTTAGCACCGGCAGTGCAACCAATTACTGGACATTAAACGGAACTGATATTTATAAAAACAATGCCGGAAATGTAGGTATAGGGACAACCACTCCTTTAGCAAGATTAGAAGTTGCTGGTAATACTTTAATATCAGGTGGTGGTCGTTTAATGCTGAAAGATAATGCTACAGTAAACTCTTCCCAAATGGAGTTTCATAACAGTGCCGGCATACCTACCCACCAGATAGCGCATTTAGGTGGCACAGCAAATTTACTTATGATTCAAAAAGTGCCTGCCACAACATTTGACTGGGTAATGAACAGCAGCGGTGATGTTGGAATGGGCACTACTGCACCTGTTGTAAAACTACATCTTAAAGAATCGGGTTCACCTGAGGTGTTCAGGATAGAGGGGGGTACAGGTGTTCAAATGGGATTAGCAGCAAGTGGAGTTGAAAAAGGCTTTTTCAACTTATCAGGTGATGATGTGAAGATTGGAACACTTGCATCAAACGACCTGGGCCGTTTTATTGTTCGGGTAAATGGTGGCGACAGGATGTTTGTACATCCTGATGGAAAAGTTTCTATCGGTACTGCTACACCGGCGGCAGGTTATTCACTTTCTGTAAATGGAAAAATTATTTCATCGGAAGTAAGGGTAGAGCTGAATGTGAACTGGCCCGATTATGTTTTTAACAAGAGCTATAAATTACCTTCTTTAAAATCGGTTGAAGAATTTATAATGAAACACAATCGGCTTCCAAATATACCTTCCGCAGAACATGTGAAAAAAAATGGAATAGAACTTGGCGATATGAATAAACGCCTTTTGGAAAAAGTGGAAGAGCTTACACTTTATATGATTAAGCAGGATAAAGAACTGGAAGCGCTGAAACAAAAAATAAATTCCATTGAAACTACTCAACTTAAAAAATAATTATTGCAAATATGAAGCGTACACTTAAAATACTCTTATTGCAAATTGCATCAATCGTTATTGTAAGATATTCTGTTGCACAGTTAATGCCTGATTTTAATCCTGCAGAACCTTTTAGTAAATACAGTAAACTGATGGATGAATACTATCTTTTAAAAGGTAAGGATGCACCCGGGTATAAACAATGGAAAAGACAACAGTGGTACCAGGAAGCAAGATTAGGCCCTGATGGAAAAATTGTGAATACTACTCAATTAAAACAGGATGCCATACAACAAACTTCGGCAAGGGCACAAAACCTGAAAACGAATGATGCTAATTTTTATTTAGCATCCTGGTCGCAACTGGGACCCACATCAGTTTCAAATGATGGTATCGGCCGGATAAATCGTATTACATTTCATCCAACTAATGCAAGTATATTTTTTGTATCAACTGCAGGTGGTGGATTATGGAAAACCGTAAACGGGGGCTCCAGTTGGGTATCATTAACAGACGGGTTGCCCAATATTAATACTTGTGGGGTAGCTATTGATTATACAAATCCAAATATTTTATACCTGCTCACCGGTGATGCCGATGCTTTTATTGGCAACGTCACGAATGTTGATTATTCACGAAGATCTTTTGGCGTTTTAAAATCTTCTGATGGTGGCAATACCTGGAACCCGACAGGGTTAATTTTTGATGAAA
>JANPEU010000118.1:0-9099 GCA_031423175.1 Bacteroidota bacterium | reverse complement strand
TTTAAGAGGGACAAACCCCACGTTAACGTTGGTACCATTGGGCATATTGACCATGGCAAAACAACACTTACTGCTGCTATTACCACCATTCTGGCAAAGAAAGGTATGGGCAACACAGCAAAAAAATATGATGAAATTGATGCTGCTCCTGAAGAAAAAGAACGTGGTATCACAATCAATACGGCTCACGTTGAGTATCAGACAGTAAATCGTCACTATGCTCACGTTGACTGTCCTGGACACGCTGACTATGTTAAGAACATGATTACTGGTGCTGCACAAATGGATGGAGCAATCCTTGTTGTAGCTGCTACAGATGGTCCTATGCCACAAACTAAGGAGCACATTCTTCTGGCACGCCAGGTTGGTGTACCTACGATTGTCGTATTCATGAATAAAGTTGACCTAGTTGATGATCCTGAATTATTAGAATTGGTTGAAATGGAAATTCGTGACCTTCTTACCTTTTATGGTTTTGATGGCGCTAATACTCCTATTATACAAGGTTCTGCTACAGGTGCATTAGCTGGCGAAGAAAAATGGCTTAAGGCTATTGATGATTTAATGGATGCTGTTGACAATTATATTCCCTTACCTCCTCGCCCGGTTGACCAACCATTTCTTATGTCAGTTGAAGATGTATTCTCGATCACTGGTCGTGGTACAGTTGCAACGGGTCGTATTGAAAGAGGTCGTGTAAAAACTGGTGAGCCAGTTGAAATCGTTGGTTTGATAGAAAAACCATTGAACTCAACTGTAACTGGTGTTGAAATGTTTCGTAAAATACTTGATGAAGGTGAAGCTGGTGATAACGCAGGTTTATTGCTTCGCGGTATTGAGAAAACTCAAATCCGTCGCGGTATGGTTATTTGTAAACCAGGTTCAATCACTCCGCATACAGAATTTAAAGCTGAAGTTTATGTTTTAAGCAAAGAAGAAGGCGGTCGTCATACTCCATTCTTTCAAAAATATCGTCCTCAGTTTTATTTCCGTACTACGGACGTAACTGGCGAAGTAGAGTTGAATGCAGGAACTGAAATGGTTATGCCTGGTGATAACACATCATTAAGTGTAAAATTGATTCAGCCTATTGCAATGGAAAAAGGTTTGAAATTTGCAATACGTGAAGGTGGCCGCACAGTTGGTGCAGGTCAGGTTACAGAGATTATTAAATAAATAAGAGCCCCCAAAATCCCCGGCATTGGGGACTTTGGAAAGGTTTGAATACATTTACAAGGTACTTAGGCGGAAAGCTTGGGTACTTTGTTTTTTAAAAAGTTCTATAAAATATTAGTCTTCTATTTTAACTTCTGCAAAGAAGAGGTGAAGTTTGGAAGACTTGATTTACGGGCATGGTGCAACGGTAGCATACGGGTCTCCAAAACCTTTGATCTGGGTTCAAATCCTAGTGCCCGTGCAAATTAATTTTGAAAAGAAAATAAAATGAACAAGATTACTACTTACTTCAAAGAAAGCTACAAAGAGCTGATGGAAAAAGTAACCTGGCCCACATGGCAGCAACTTCAGCAATCTACCATGATAGTACTTGGTGCTACTTTGGTGATCACTGCTATTATAGGATTGATGGATTTTGCCTCCAATGGCGCATTAAAGTTTATCTATAATCAATTGTTTTAAATCAGATGGAAGCAAATACAACAACCGAAATCGCATTGCAGGATACCAAATGGTATGTATTGCGTGTAGTGAGTGGAAAAGAACGTAAGGTTAAAGAATATTTAGATAAAGAAATTACCAGGGGTGGTTGGGATAAAGTGGTTAAACAAGTTTTTCTTCCAGTGGAGAAAGTTTATAAAGTTGCCAATGGGAAAAAAGTTGTTCGTGAAAGAAACTACTATCCGGGTTATGTAATGATTGAAATACTTGAAGGAAAACTAAGTGATGATTTGCGAGATGTAATTAAAAACACGAATAGTGTAATTCATTTTTTAGGAAAAGAAAACCCGATCGCATTAAGAAAAGCAGAAGTAAATAAAATGCTGGGTAAAATGGATGAAATGGCTGAAGTAGGTGGTGTAAGTATGAGTGAGCCATTCATTGTTGGCGAAACAATTAAAATTATTGAAGGACCATTCAACGACTTTAATGGTGTAATTGAAGATGTAAACGATGAAAAAAAGAAATTGAAAGTAACCGTAAAAATATTTGGTCGCTCTACACCAGTTGAGTTGAATTATATGCAGGTAGAGAAAATCAGCTAAGCATTTTAATTATTAAAAATAATGTAGACATCCGCCAACCGGCGGATGTCTTTTTTTGTATATAAGAAATGACGTTTACGCGTAACCTATCAGGAAATGGACAGGAAAAAGGAGGGATTTTTAAAATAATATTAATCTGCATATGAAGCTTATTACAAAATTAATTTTTCTAAGCCTGTTTGTTTTTTCGTGCAGGAAAAATATTCCAACTACATTTTCTGAAGCAAGGTATACAATAGAAGTAACAGGAAAATGGACTGCACCTGACTTTACGATTCCTGTTGGAGTTCATTTTACTTCAGTAGCAGGAATGGTTCATAATAATAGCACTTATTTATGGCGGATTGGCACCAATGCAAGCTTAGGAGTTGAAAATGTAGCTGAGACAGGTAGTACAACTAATCTTCGTTCTGAAATAGATTCCATCGTAGCAAAAGGGTTAGCTATATCATTGATAGTTATCAATGCACCCAGCCCTAATGGTAAAACTAAAACTGCAATTTATTGTAACAGCAATTTTTCAAGGATCAGTTTTCAGAGTATGATTGCTCCTTCACCAGATTGGTTCATCGGATTAGATGCATTTAATCTTTATCCTAACAATCAATGGATTTCTGATACAACAATAAATTTATATGTAAATGACGCAGGAACAGAGGATGGAGATGTTTTTGGTTACAATAATCCAGCAACCATTCCCCAGGAAAACATTCAACAATTAAGTTCTGAAAAAGCTACTGTGCTTTCAAATAGAAATAACCCATTAAAATCAATAGCAACTGTCAGGTTTATTAGAAATTAATCACAGTTTATCATTTTTCACCCATCTTGAATAATTGATAAAATTATTTCGTCAATCTTTTCAATTTTACACCCGGTAACCCTATCTTTGCCGCCCTATAAGTTCTTTAGAAAATCCCGATACACTGGGAAGAGGAATTTGGGAGGCCAAGTAGTTCAAAAAATGAAAGGTCGTTATTACCAATAAATCAAATAGAAAATGGCAAAAGAAATCACTGGCTATGTAAAGCTACAGTGCAAGGGTGGTCAAGCTAACCCAGCACCTCCAATCGGTCCGGCTTTGGGTTCCAAGGGAATTAATATCATGGAATTCTGTAAGCAGTTCAATGCAAGAACACAGGACAAAATGGGAAAAGTTCTCCCGGTTTTAATCACAGTTTTTACCGACAAAAGTTTTGAGTTTGTAATCAAAACTCCACCTGCAGCTATTCAATTAATGGAAGCAGCAAAAATTCAAAAAGGTTCAAAAGAAAGCAACCGTGCAAAAGTTGGTAAAGTTTCTTGGGATCAGGTAAAACTTATCGCAGAAGATAAAATGCCTGACTTGAATTGCTTTACAGTAGAAAGCGCCATGAAAATGGTGGCTGGTACAGCACGCAGTCTTGGTCTTAATGTGGATGGTAAAGCTCCCTGGGAAAATTAAACCCCTAAATCTCCGCCAGTCGGCGGAGACTTTGAAAAAACTTTTAAAAAGAATTTATTATGGCATTCATCAGTAAAAAAAGAAAAGTTGTAAACGCAAAAGTTGACGGCAACAAATCTTATACATTGAAAGAAGCATCAGCAATTGTAAAAGAAATTACAACTTGCAAATTCGATGCATCTGTTGATCTTCATATCCGTTTGGGTGTAGATCCTAAAAAAGCTGACCAGGCAATTCGTGGTACTGTTTCATTACCCCATGGTACTGGTAAAACAAAAAAAGTATTAGTCCTTTGCCCACCTGATAAAGAAGCCGAAGCAAAAGCAGCTGGTGCAGATTATGTTGGATTGGATGAGTATGTAACAAAAATTGAAGGCGGATGGGTTGATGTAGATGTGATCATCGCTACTCCATCAGTAATGCCAAAGATCGGACGGCTCGGTAAAGTTTTAGGTCCACGTAACCTGATGCCGAACCCTAAAACCGGTACTGTTACAAATGATGTAGCCAATGCAATCAATGATGTAAAAGGTGGTAAAATTGCTTTTAAGGTAGATAAAATTGGAATTATACATGCTTCTATTGGTCGTATAAGTTTTACGCCGGAAAAAATTGAAGCAAACAGTCATGAGTTGTTAAATGCAATCATCAAAGCAAAGCCATCATCTTCCAAAGGAACATACCTGAAAGGAATCAGCATGGCAAGCAGTATGAGTCCGGGTATTATGATAGATACTAAAGGGTTTGTTCATTAAAAGCCCCCTAAATCTACGCCACTGGCGCAGACTTTGAAAAAACAAAATTGATCAAGTCAAAATCTCAATAAAATGACTAAAGAACAAAAAAACGAAGTAATAGAAGTGTTGAAAGGAAAATTTTCCCAGTACAATAATTTCTATATAGCCGATACTGAATCTCTCACAGTTGCGCAAGTTGTAAAACTGCGCCGGGTTTGTTTTAACAAACAAGTAGAAATGAAAGTGGCAAAGAATACACTTATTAAAAAAGCATTGGAGTCTTTGGACAATGAAAAGTATGCTGGTATGTATGATTCTTTACATAAAGTAACTGCTTTGATGTTTTCCGAAAACCCTAAAGCCCCCGCTCTTATTATCAGTGCATTTCGTAAAGAGAGCAATTCTGAAAGACCCGTATTGAAAGCTGCATTCATTAATGGCGATGTGTATATGGGCAACGATCAATTAGTGGCTTTAACTAAGATTAAGACTAAGCATGAATTGATTGGTGAAGTAATTGGTTTATTGCAATCACCAGCCAAAAGAGTATTGGCTGCTTTATTGAATAATGCAGAGAAAAAGGCAGAAACTGCACCGGCAGAATAATTAGTGAATTAGCAGATGTGCGGATTAGCACATTCGTAATTATAAACAAACAATTTTTTTAATCATCCGTTGGACCCCGATAATTATCGGGGAAAGAAGACGGGAAAAATTTAAATCAAATGGCAGACGTAAAAGCATTAGCTGAAAATTTAGTAAGCTTATCAGTAAAAGAAGTACAGGAATTAGCTGATTTTTTAAAATCAGAATACGGCATTGAACCAGCTGCTGCTGCAGTTGTAGTTTCAAGCGGTGATGGTGGTGGCGCAGCCGCTGCTGAAGTACAAACAGCTTTCACTGTAGTATTAAAAGGTGCAGGTGCATCAAAACTGAACGTAGTTAAAATCGTTAAAGATTTAACTGGTTTAGGTTTGAAAGAAGCTAAAGAATTAGTCGATGGAGCTCCAAAGCCAATTAAAGAAGGTGTTTCAAAAGCAGAAGCTGATGATATCGCCAACAGACTGAAAGAAGCAGGTGCTGATGTTGAGATATCCTAAGGCTATCGAAATTCCGATTATTCGGGATTGAGATTTCTTAATTTTCTTTTATATAAAAAAAAATTTTAAACCCAAACTTCTTGGTTGGGTTTTTTTTATTTATGAAGTAAAACAAATTATCATTTCAGAGTAAGGAAATCATTGGGTTTGTATAATTACTTATTTGAAATTTTTCTTTTATGCATAAAGGGTAGTTTTTATTACACCACTGCACTACATCCCAACCAAGCCATAAATCCAATCCCAATTTCTATTGCGTCTTCGTCTATATTAAAAGTAGCAGTGTGTACTCCGGATGTGATACCTTTTTTCTTATTCATTACACCCACTCTGTAAAAGCAGGCAGGTATCTGTTGAGCATAATATCCAAAATCTTCTGCGCCCATTCTCAATTCAGTTTCTTCTACATTCTCTTTTCCAATAAATTCAACAGCAGTCTTTTTTGCCACTTCATGCAGCTGTTCATTATTATATACAGTCGGGTAACCTCTGTCAATAAGCAAATCAATTTCACCACCCATACTTTTTACCAATGCAGTTGCGTTAGCTGTTATTAATTCATGAGCTTTATTTCTCCAAGTCTCATCCATTGCCCTGAATGTGCCTTTCAATTTTATTTCATTGGGAATAACGTTGGTGGTTGTTCCGCCCTGAACAGATGTTATAGATAATACCGATGGATTAAATGGGTTAGAATTTCTACTCACAATTTGTTGCAGGCTTATAATAAGATGTGAAGCAATCAAAATGGGATCAATACATAAATGCGGCGATGCTGCATGTCCACCTTTCCCCTTTACAGTAATATAAATTTCATCTGCACTAGCCATTACTTTTCCACTTCGGAAACTTAATTTACCCAACTGTACACCGGGATGTACATGCATGGCAAAAATTGCAGCAGGTTTAGGATTTTCTAATACCCCATCCCGAATCATATAGCTTGCGCCACCGGGATTTTTTTCTTCACCAGGTTGAAAAATCAGTTTCACAGTTCCTTCCCATTCATCTTTTAGTTCATTTAAAATTTTTGCAGCACCCAACAAACAGGTAGTATGTACATCATGTCCGCAGGCATGCATAATACCTGCTTTAGTTGATTTATAAGAAATCGTATTTTCTTCCTGAATGGGTAGTGCATCTAGATCTGCACGAATTGCAATTATTCTTTTTCCGGGATTTTTACCTTTTATTAACCCAACAACTCCGGTAGTTGCAATTACTTCAAACGGAATTCCGTAAGAGGCTAATTTGTTTTGTACAAATTGAGATGTTTCAAATTCCTGGTAACTCAATTCAGGATTTGAATGTAAGTGATGACGTATATCTCTGAATTCTGAATTGTATTCTTTGGCGAGTTGTTTAATCTTTTCTAACATGCAGCAAAAATAATACATCGTAGCCAGCCATACGAATTGAAATATGATAACTCAAGTGAGACTTGTTGATTACTTAATAGAATAATTAAACAACTGATTTTTTTAACTCTATCTCTATATTATAGATTAGGGGTTTTATCCTCATCTTTTTCCGGTTTCATTTCAATCACATCATTCATAATGAAAATGCCATTCGGGAAATAAGCTTTCATTTTTTTCTGATACACTTCTGCTTCTTTACGTTCTTTAAAATTTCCAGCCTTTACTTTGAAGTAAGGTGATTGATAGAGCAAGTATGCTTTCAGTTCAGGAAAATTTGCATAAACTTTTGTTTTTGCAGCAATAGCATCATCTCTTTTTATTGTATTGATTATAAGCAAACGATATCCTTTGCCAGCTTTACGTGCATCTTTCGTAGTCTCTTCATTTATCTGTGCTTGTTTTTTTACGAGCAAATCAATCCGTGGATCTTTCTTTACAACAATTGAATTTGAATCAATTGTTTTTTTCCAAACAGTATCCCGGCTAGTTTGGGACAAACCCTGGGAAAATGAACTAAAAGAAATCAGAACTGCCGTTATTAAAAATGTTTTTTTCATGTGTTTGTTGAAGTCAAAAATAAAGCCAGTTTCTTTTAATGTGGATTTTAGTGCTCCTTTCAGATGTAAGATTTTCAATACCCGGTACCAGCCCCTGAAATATTCTCAATAGGGTGCCAGGTGGTTTTTATTTCCTGCACATCCATTATAAAATAGGGTGACTGCCCTTCATCTGAATTCCAGTTTATTTTATCATAAAAGAATATGCGTTTTAAATTTGTGGCCGATTTTTCTCTAATCATTTTCTGTACAGAAGAATCGTTTTCGCAATAAATAGTTGCATTTACATCATTGTGATCTACAAACCAGGAAGCCAGTTCCGGAATTTTGCCTGTTAAAATATTTACAACACCACCAGGTAAGTCAGATGAATTTAAAACTTCTGCAAATGTAACGGAGCAAAGTGGCTTTGTTTCGGATGCAAGAACTACACATGTATTACCTCCTGCAATTACAGGAGCAATTACTGAAACTAATCCCAGCAATGAATCCTGGCTGCCGGCAGACAGGTCATTTTGCGGAGCAATGATTGATACAACTCCGGTAGGTTCAGGTACAGAAAAATTAAAATGCGATGATGCAACCGGATTTACGGCACTAAATATTTGTTGAAACTTATCGCACCAGCCAGCATAATAAATCAATCGGTCAATGGACAGGTTCACTTCTTTTTCAGCTTTTACTTTTGTTGCGTCTTGTTGTATCAGTTCATCAATGAATTGTGCTTTTCTACCCTCCAGCATTTCTGCCATGCGGTAAAGAATTTGCGAACGGTTAAAAGCTGCACGGCTACTCCATCCACTTACAGCACCTCTTGCCGCTACAACGGCATCACGAAAATCTTTTCTTGAACTTAAACAGATATTGGCTAATTTTTTTCCTGCAGCATTTGTTGGAACATAATAACGACCCGATTCAGTTCTTGGAAACTGGCCACCGATATAAATCTTATAAGTCTTTAAAACTTCCAATCGTTTTGACGAAGTTTTCTTTTCTAAACCATTTTCGCTGATTGATAGCCCAGATTTTTTTATAGTCTTTTCCATAATTATTTTTTTAGCCACAGATTATTTTCATATATATTGAATCGTCAAATATTATTCGGGATATTAAGCCTGAGTTCCCCCTTCGGGGGTCAGGGGGCCAGGTTTACATAAGCCGACAACCCATGCAATCCACCTTCTCTTCCAAATCCACTTTCTTTATATCCACCAAATGGAGAAGTTGGGTCGAATTTATTAAACGTATTTGCCCAGATTACACCAGCTCTCATCCGCTTTGTCATATTAAAAATTTTGGAGCCTTTATCGGTCCATACACCGGCACTTAATCCATAGGGGCTGTTATTTGCTTTTTCAATTACTTCATCATCGGTACGAAAAGTAAGTATAGCCAGCACCGGTCCGAAAATTTCTTCCTGTGCTATACGATTGCTTTGTGCGACATTGGTAAACATTGTAGGTCTGCACCAAAATCCTTTATCGGGTAATGCGCAACTGCTTTCATACATTTCACTTCCTTCCTGCACACCAATTTTTATATACTTATGAATTGTTTCTAATTGCTGACGTGAGTTAATTGCACCGATATCTGTATTCTTATCCATGGGGTCGCCAAC
>JANPEU010000117.1:0-11611 GCA_031423175.1 Bacteroidota bacterium | reverse complement strand
TTTCAAAGTACTACCACCCGATTTATACCAATTAGGTAATCGTATTCTTGTTCGTAAAATAATTAATTACAAATCTTGCATACGTATCCTAACCCTGTGAAGAATGACAGTTCAAAAATCAAACTGTCATAAACAAAAGTTTTAATAAACTTTAAAATTTAAAATCCAATGAGAAACCTAAAGCCACTAATGGCAGCTATTATGCTGTTCGTATGTTCAGTTTGTTCCTATTCGCAGGACGCTCCGGTTCCACGAGAACCTAATTACAACAAACCCGAATTGTTTGCATCATTACCGGAAAACATTAAAGTTGATATCAACAGGCTGAAAAGTCTGTTGAACTATTCAATTGGAGATGCCATCAGTTCTAATTTAACTTCAGAAAACACATTTGCATTTACCGGCCAGGTAGTTTCTACTGCCAGTAAATACAATAACACGATTCAAAGTGTTGTCATCCGTTCTGCTAATTACAGCGGTGCCAGTCTCATCTTCACCCGTATTACAAATGAAGATGGATCAACCGGCTTCACCGGACGCATCTTAAGTTTTGAGCATGGCGATGCTTATGAGCTCCAGCAGAAAGATGGCAATTACGAATTTGTCAAAAAGAAATTTCATCAGATCGTGAATGAATAAAAAATTTAAAATCCATCCAATTCCGTTTTTAATTCGACCCTGTGATCCTTAAAAATTTAAATTCTATGAAAAACATTTTAAAATCTGTACTTCTGATCCCTGCAATGGTACTTGCAATGGTATCATCTGCCCAGGTTCCCGTATTAAACAGTTACCCGTCTGCTACGCCAACTATCCTACTGGATTTTGACGGAATAACCGTAACTGGTAGCAGTTGGAATATTCTTGCTCCTGTAATCACTTGCGAAGCTGCAACATTAAATACTGCTCAAATAACAGAAATATTTAATCGTGTAGCCGAAGATTACAGGCCCTTTAAAGTAAATATTACAACTGACGAAGCAAAGTTTACGGCTGCACCTGTCAATAAAAGAATGAGAGTAATTCTTACTATCTCAAGTTCCTGGTATGGCAATGGTGCAGGTGGTGTATCTTTTATTGGTTCATTCGCTTCTGCAGATGATGATCCTTGTTTTGTTTTTACAGCATTGCTGAATAACAATTTAAAAAATATTGCAGAAGCCGCTTCGCATGAAGCAGGTCATACATTAGGAATGTATCATCAGTCAAAATATGATGCAAACTGTAATTATGTTTCGGATTATAATTCAGGAGCCGGCAGCGGCGAAATTGGCTGGGCACCCATTATGGGTGTTGGCTATTACCGCAATCTTACATTATGGCATAATGGCCCTAATCCTTATGGATGTTCACAAATTCAAAATGACCTTGATATGATTACTTCTGCTGCAAATGGTATCGTCTTCAGAACAGATGATCATAACAGTACATTTAACCAGGCAACTACTTCTAATTTTACAAATAATCAATTCAATGCTACTGGTATTGTTGAAAGAAATACGGATCAGGATTTGTTCAAATTTACAATGCCTACAAACGGACGATTTACATTAAATGCAGTGCCCTATAATGTTGGTTCCGGCAACTCAGGTTCTGATCTTGATTTACAGGTATCATTATTTAATAGTTCACAAACACTGTTAAATGTTTTTAATCCTGGTGCTTTATTAAGTTCGGTTATTGATACGGTAATGAATGCCGGAAATTATTACTTAAGAGTAGAAGGAAAAGGAAACACAAATACATCGTCATATGCCAGTCTTGGTTCCTATTCATTACAGGGAAATTTTTCATCTGGAAATCCGCTTCCACTTCGCCGACTTGAATTAAATGGGTCCTTAAACGGAAGCAGACATCAGTTAAAATGGATAATAGATGCTGATGAACAAGTAACTGATCTTTCAGTAGAATTAGCAACAGACGGAAGAAACTTTAACCCGCTGGTTAAATCTGGCAATGACGACCGTGCATTTGCGTATACACCGTTTGTAGCAAACACTGCGCAATACCGATTGAATGTAACATTTGATAATGGTCGTCAGTATTACTCAAATATTGTAAGCCTGCGTGGCAATGCAAATATTCCAAAACCACAATTGGCAGGTACTGTAACTTATAACAACTCAATTACGGTTAGTAGTCCGGGAAATTATAAGTATGCTGTACATGATATGAATGGAAGAATTGTAAGCCGTGGTGCAATCAATAATGGTGTAAATAAAATAACATCCGCAAATCTGGTAAGTGGCATTTATATAATCCGTTTTTCAAATGATGAACAGCAATGGATTGAAAAATTCATTCGCCAATAAAGTTTTTCAGCCCCGTATTTACGGGGCAATAATCCGTACCCCTTTGTTTATAAAAGGTTTTCCTGTAACTTGGGAAAACCTTTTTTTTATGCGTTGGAGAAAATTTAATGGCGATATAATTGATTTACCGATTATTGATGCAGTAGAAAATGCAATCAGACGGGAAATTGCGAATGGATTCAAGTTAAAAGTTTGCATCGGTACAGACTCCCAGGTTAAAGGACATGAAACAGAGTTTGCAACCGTAATTGTTTTTTTGCGTGAAGGACATGGAGGATTTATGTTTATACACAACGAAAAAACAAAACAACAGTTCACCATCAAAGAAAGAATGTTGACAGAAGTTGCAAAGAGCATTGAAATTGCTTATGAACTGTGCAATCTATTTACAGTCTATGATGTGGATATGGAAGTGCATGCAGACATTAACACGAATCCGCATTTCAAAAGCAATGATGCGTTGAAAGAAGCAATGGGTTATATCCTGGGAATGGGTTTTGCATTTAAAGCAAAACCAGAAGCATTTGCCAGCAGCAGTTGCGCCAATAAGATGGTAAATTAGTTTAGTGAAATTTTACAAAGCACCGGTCAGTTCATTTTGCCCGGAAGAAATTATCACCCCGTTACTTTTTTCTTTCTTGCATTTTTCAGCGTCATTATAAAGAAAAAAAGAAAAGCAACACCGATAAAGAATTGTAAATACGTTTTAAATTTTTTTGAAGTAGCATTATCTCTTTCTACTTTCAAAAATTCATCCATATACTTTTCTTCTGCAGCTATTAATTTTTCCTGTTCTTCTTTTGGTTCTGCCTCAAAATTTTTGTCTTCTGAATTTTTAAACTGATTTAAAATTGAATCAGCTGACTTTTCGGCTTCGGTTTTAATTTCATTATCCTGGGCACAGAGATGAACAGAGCATAACAGGAATAATATCAGAAAATATCTAAGCATCTATTTTCCTGGAAAAAATTTTAAGAGTAAAATGAAAATTAAACCGATTAAAAGATTATTTTTCCTTCAGCGGAACTTTTGAAAGCCCAGGCTCGAAATTAACCGGGATTGTATTTTGAGAAGCTGTAAATTCAACAGCAGGTATAATTTTTTCTCCCGAATATATTTGTTCAATTTTTTTGCTGTCTTCGTGTGCAAATGAAAATGTAATAAATACCAGGATAAAAAGTACAACGACGATACGGCGTTCAGCAATTTTTTTCATTCGTAGTGGTTAATGTGGTGCAAATTAAGGTATTCCCCTGAAAAAATAT
Organism: Bacteroidota bacterium; assembly: GCA_031423175.1. GTDB lineage: Bacteria > Bacteroidota > Bacteroidia > Chitinophagales > Chitinophagaceae > VBAR01. Next base: position 8,034 of record JANPEU010000117.1, on the reverse strand, counting down.
AACACAATCGCAGTATTTTATGCTGCTTCCTATATTCCGGCATTTATCTTACTGATATATGCAAGCATTTCTTCACGACCAGATCTATCAATTGCAGACGTAATAAACAGAGGAGGCAATTCAGCCCAGGACTGACTTAATTTATCTGAAAAAAGCTTTACATGTCTTTCCGTTCTGCCGGGTTTGTTTTTATCACTTTTGGTAAACACAATAGCAAACGGTAATCGCCATTCCCCCAATTGATTTACAAATTCAATATCGATCGGTTGAGGTTCATGACGGCTATCTATTAAAATAAAAACATTGGACAGGTTTTCTCTTTTACGCAGATAATCTTCAATCATTCTGCCCCAGCTTTTTTTTATTTTTTTAGAAACCGTGGCATATCCATAACCGGGCAAATCTACCAGGTACCATTTAAAATTTTTTGAATTTTTACCTTCTGTAGATACAACATTAAAATGATTGATCAATTGAGTCTTGCCAGGTGTAGAAGAAGTTTTTGCAAGATGGGTTTTATTGCAAAGCATATTGATCAGTGATGATTTGCCCACATTACTCCTGCCAATAAATGCATATTCCGGTTTATCCGGCTTGGGGCATTTGTCGTACGTCGGATTACTGATAATATATTCTGCTGATATGATTTCCATAGAAAAAAAGTATTGCAATATACGCTAACTAAATTCCAGAGTAGAAATTAGTGTTTTCAATTTTAACTCATTTCCGTTTCTTACCTTCGCTGCCTATTATGGAAAAAATTCTTATTCTCGATTTTGGCTCACAATATACCCAACTCATTGCCCGTGCCGTAAGAGAAGCCAATGTGTACTGTGAAATTATTCCCTGGCATAAAAAAATTAATTATGATGATGAGTTAAAAGGAATTATTCTTTCGGGTTCTCCATTTTCTGTAAATGATAAAGATGCGCCGGATACAGATGTGCAGGCGATGATAGAAAAATTGCCTGTACTGGGCGTTTGTTATGGTGCTCAGTTAACTGCCAAGCGGTTTGGAGGCCGGGTAGATAAAAGTAATAAACGTGAATATGGCAGAGCACATTTACACAAACAAAAAGATGATATTCTACTTGCAGATGTAACGGAACAAAGCCAGGTATGGATGAGCCATGCAGATACCATACTTGAATTGCCGGATGGTTTTGAATTACTCGCCACTACTGAGAGTATTCCGATAGCTGCTTTTAAGCAGTCGGAAGTCAGCAGCCATCAATCAGCAGTCAACAACTCACCACTCACTTCGCACCAGTTCCCTCTTTACGGATTACAGTTTCATCCGGAAGTATATCATTCAACTGAAGGAAAAAAAATTTTAAAAAATTTTTTGGTTACTATCTGTGGTTGTTCGCAAAACTGGACTCCTGCACATTTTATTACAGATACTGTTGCTGCACTGAAAAAACAAATTGGTGACCGTCATGTGATAATGGCATTAAGTGGTGGTGTTGATTCAACCGTTGCTGCAACTTTAATTCATAAAGCAATTGGTACCCGCTTGCATGGAATTTTTGTTGACAATGCTGTATTGCGAAAAGATGAATTTGAAACCGTATTGAAAACGTATGCATCAATCGGGCTAAATGTAAAAGGTGTGGATGCTAAAGATCGATTTTTAGCAGCATTGAAAGATAAATCAGATCCTGAAGAAAAAAGAAAAACAATCGGCGGATTATTTATAGAAATATTTCAGGAAGAAGCAACACATCTACAGGGAATTGAAATGCTGGCGCAAGGGACTATTTATCCGGATGTAATAGAAAGTGTTTCGGTACATGGTCCGTCTGCTACTATAAAATCGCACCACAATGTAGGTGGCTTACCCGATAAAATGCATCTTGAATTAGTGGAGCCACTTCGTTTTTTATTTAAGGATGAAGTAAGAAAAGTTGGTTTGGAATTAGGCATAGCGCCGGAATTAATTAACCGTCACCCATTTCCGGGTCCGGGTTTAGCTATCCGGATTCTTGGAGAAGTGACAGAAGAAAAAGTGGAGTTATTACAAAAGGCTGATGCCATTTATATCAAAGCTTTAAAAGATAACAACCTGTATGCAACGGTATGGCAGGCAGGTGCAATCTTACTTCCGGTAAAAAGTGTAGGCGTAATGGGTGATGAACGGACGTATGAATATACATTAGCGTTGCGGGCTGTAACAAGTGTGGATGGGATGACAGCAGACTGGGCACATCTACCGTACACTTTTCTCGCTTATGTATCAAATGAAATTATCAATAATGTAAAAGGCATCAACCGGGTAGTGTATGATATAAGCAGTAAGCCGCCGGCTACGATTGAGTGGGAGTAGGTGGTTTGGGAATTGGGAATTAGAAATTAGGAATTAGAACATGTTGACTGAAGATTCACAACTGACAACAATTCAAACTATGAAGAAAATAATTTTATTCGTTTTTGTTTTTACTTTGTTTTTGTTTTTTGTGAATGGACAAAATGGATTTTCCGTAAAACAAAAAATTGCAGTATTCGTTCCGCTATTTCTTGATTCGGCATTTGATGCCATGGATAATTACCGTTACGATAAAACATTTCCAAAATTTATTAATTCAGGGCTGGAGTTTTATGAAGGTGTTCAGCTTGCCATTGATTCGATGAATAAAGAAGGCGTAAAACTGGAAGTACAGATTTTTGATACCCGGTCTTCCACTACTTCACTTGCAGATCAATTGAATTCGCTTTCAGAAAATACAGGACTTATCATTGCGCATCCTGCCGGAAATGAAATAGGACAGATAGGTGAAGCAGCCATGCAAAAAAATATTCCTTTTATCAATGCATCGGCGCCGGTAAATGGCGGAATAAATGCTAACCCTTTTTATTTGCAACTTACACCTACATTGAAAACTCAAATTGAAAGTGTATACCGTTATATCCAAAAATACTATCCGCTAAACCAAATCATAGTGTTTCGAAAAAAAGGTGCAAGAGAAGATGAAATAAAATCTTTTTTTGACGAAGCTGGCAAAACAACGGTATCTGTTAAGTTGAAATTAAAATATGTTGATCTCGAAGATAATTTTTTTGCCAATGATGTATCAAAGCAGCTCGATTCAACAAAAAAAATTTTGTGCATAGCTGGTAGCCTCGACGAAGGATTTGGAATGCGTCTTACTTCAATGCTTGCATCTTTAAGTAAAGTATACCCGGTTACACTTATGGGTATGAGTACCTGGAACAATATTTCATTTACCAAAAATGAATACAAAGGGATAGAAATTATTTACGGTACTCCTTTTTATCATGCCCGTACTGATAAAGCAAGTGTTGTTATCTCCAATCATTTCAGTACAAAAATGTATGCCCGCCCCAGTGATATGGTTTTCCGGGGCTACGAAGTGTTTATGCGGTATGCCCACCTGCTGTTGCAATACAAAAAAGAACTCTCCTCACAACTTACTTCAAAGCAGTACAAAGTTTTTAATGAATTTGATATTCAACCTGTATTAAACCGGAATAATCTTACACTGGATTATTTTGAAAACAAAAGATTAAGTTTTTTAAGATGGAAAGATGGTTCGATGATGGGAGTGAATTGGTGAGTGGTGAGTAGTGAGTAGTGAGTAGTGAGTAGTGAGTAGTGAATAATGAATTTGAAAATTATTTTTTTTATCTAACGATTTTTTGCTGCAGAATTTGAAATCGCTGAAAATATTTTTTACCCATTAAAATCTTAGAAACCATTTTAACTTGTATCAGCGTTAACTCCTTGTATGTTTTGCGGTTTATTTTTTTTGTTTTAATTTTCTTTACCACAAAGGACGCAGAGTGATACACAGAAAACGCAAAGCAAATCCGATACAAGATTTTCATATTTAAATTAAAACAATTTCTTACTGGCATAAAACGAAAAGACCACTCAACGTTGAGTGGTCTTAATTTTTATTTCCGATCCGTCCTTAGTTATTGTTTCATCAGTTGCAGCGTTTTCACTTCATTGCCCTGCCTTACCTGTACATAATACATTCCGCCAATCCATCCATCACCAAACTTATAGTTGCGGTTAGCAGTTCCTTTTACTTGATGCATTACCACACCACTTATATTATATACTGTAACCTGTACATCATCTTTATTATTTCCTCCTTCTACCATCAGGTTGAAATGTTTCTCTGATGGATTGGGCCATGCTTTGGCTGTAAGCGGATTTATTACTATTGGTTTGGTTTCAGTTTCTTCATTTGCTTTCATACCACCAGGACCTGTCTCAATTGCATTTGACATATTTATTGAACTACGCACTTGTATATTTCCACCAGTCAAACTGCGCTCAAGTGTGTTTACACTTATCCAGTTTGATGAATATACCAATTGACCAGATCCATTTCTTATATCAATGCTTACACTATCATTCACACCAGGCTCTCCCCTGTCACGCATATTCATAGTCAGGGTTGAATTGCTGGTATTCGGAACAGCTAATCCTGTTTCAGCATAAGTAACATTTGCTTTTGCAATAATAGTTGCCCGCTTATTATTCGGATCAGTAATATTCACACTTAAAGAACCATTTGAACCTCCGACGATGCCCTTCACCTGGTAAGTAACTCCTCCGCTGCGCCAGATGATATTTGCACCACCCTGAAGGTTAGTCTTATTCTTATTGTATTTGGCTGAACCACCAAAGTTGACTTTACTATCCAGATCAGAAGGATACAATCCGGATGAGGTATTTGTTGTTGGGTTTACTACCAATTTGATATGACCACCAAATGTTACGAAATCATCCAGCGTTCTTGAAACAGTAACTGTTCCAAGTACAGTTGTTATTCCGGTATAATAATTATCTATATATACTGACACCTCATATACAACTGAATTTAATGATCCCGTACTTAAAGTTGTATCAAGGAATGCACTACCTACTTTAGTATCGGCTCCAAGTAATGTTACCGGAAGATACCTGGTAAAGAATGGAGCTACCACTTCACCCGAAGTTGAAGGATTAATACCTCTTAACCTGAATCGTACACTTGCATTGGTAATGATACCGGCAAATGGATCTCCTAAAGGATCTACAGCAGTAATATCTCTGATAGTTGCAGATAATCTTAATGCTGCTGATGTTGCAGTTGCTGTACCAGTACTTGCAAAATCGTTACCTGTGTAATCGGCAATTGCATTTTCTTTTGTAATAGTCAGGGCTGCTTGTGCAGGATTAGGACTTACTGTGAAATTAATATCCACAGAATTGAATTCTGCATAAATAGTCTTGCTGCCCGGTGCAAGCAATGCAGCTGTAATGGCAGGGTCAACTAACTGTAAGGCCGGTAAAACAGCAACAAGATTTGCTCCATCAACAGTTAAAGGAATTGGAACTGCATTCAGAACAAATGAACCTAACTTAAATGTTACAGATTGTGCCGCCTGTGGTCCAAGTGGAACTAACGGTGCACCTCCAATAATCTTTGCACACAAACGAACTGTGTCGCTGTATTGCACAGAAGCAGGTGTTATTGTAACTGATGTTGTTAATGCCAATGCAGTTATAACACCTGTTGTATTGTTGATATAATTAATGCTGTAATTATTACCGCTGTTGCCATCGTTAATGACAAGACCACTTGGAGTCATTGTTTTGCCTGTAGCAACAAAAGGATTATTAAATACCTCTATCGGTAATGTACCGACAAAATCACCCGTTTGCAAAGCTCCTACAGCCGGAACTACAGATGAACTGGCATTTCCATCATAAACCTTTGTTGATGTCAGCGCTGTTACATTTACAGAACGCACTGTGATAACTCCTGTTATATTCGTAACATAAGTGATGCTGTAATTATTACCGCTGTTGCCATCATTAATTATGGCACCTGTTGCAGTCATTGTTTTACCAGTAGCTACATGTTTGTTATTGTACGTTTGAGTTCCGTGGGTTGTATACGAATCTCCAACCTGCAACGCATCGCCTACAGGTGATACCGATGAGCTATTTGTACCATTGTACATACGGCTATCCGTTTGGGCTGTTACATTAATATAACGCACCGTAATATCTGCTGTTGTTGTAGCCACGCTTGTTAAGCTATAATTAAATGCGTCAGCACCGGTTAAACTCATAGCTGTTAATGTAACAATCTTGCCAGTTCCAACATGCTTATTATTGTAATTCGCTGTACCACCTGTTAGATTTACAACATCCAGGCCTACTACATCATTCAATGTACGGCTTGTAACATTTGCCAATGTACCTCCATTATAAACCCTTGTCGGATCTACTGTAAAGTTACCGGTAATTGGTTTCGGAGTGATGCTGAAATTATTGGAAACAAAACTTAAACTATAGTTTGTTCCTAATGTAAGTGTGTTCTGCGTTATCGCATACAAGCTTACTGTCTCTCCCCCCACTCTTGACAGTACTCCACTGAACACATCTGAATACGCTAATGTTCCACTTGTGATACTATATGTAAATGGTAATGGATCGACAGTGTTATAAACTTTTGTTTGCCCTGATGCCGCAGTAACAGTAACCGGCCTTTTGCTCACGGTCAGTGTTCCGTTTACATGTACAATATTATAGTTCGATGCTGTTCCGCTTGTCGCTACTATCGGATGTGTTCCGAAGGTTGCGGCTGCTCCTGTTGCTGTTGATAATGATACTCCGGTAATCACACTGTATGCATCTGTATAGAACAATGCACCGCTTGGTGTGTAGGTCAGTGTTGGGTCGGCACCACCATATGTTTTATTCTTATTGTCTGCTGTTACAGTTAAGCTTGCTTTGGCTACAGTCAGTGTTCCGTTTACATGAACGATATCATAGTTAGCAGCTACCCCACTTGTTGCTACGATCGGATGTGTTCCGAATGTTGCGGCTGCTCCTGTTGCTGTACTTAAACTTACTCCGCTGATTACACTGTATGCATCGGTATAGAACAAGGTTCCGGTTGGTGTGTAGGTCAATGTCGGATCTGCTCCACCATATGTTTTATTCTTATTGTCGGCTGTTACGGTCAAACTTGCTTTAGCTACGGTCAGTGTTCCGTTTACATGTACAATATTATAGTTCGATGCTGTTCCGCTTGTCGCTACTATCGGATGTGTTCCGAATGTTGCGGCTGCTCCTGTTGCTGTACTTAAACTTACTCCGGTAATCACACTGTATGCATCGGTATAGAACAAGGTTCCGGTTGGAGTATAAGTTAATGCCGGATCTGCTCCACCATATGTTTTATTCTTATTGTCTGCTGTTACAGTTAAACTTGCTTTGGCTACAGTCAGTGTTCCATTCACATGTACAATATCATAGTTAGCAGCTACACCACTTGTTGCTACAATCGGATGTGTTCCGAAGGTTGCGGCTGCTCCTGTTGCTGTTGATAATGATACTCCGGTAATCACACTGTATGCATCTGTATAGAACAATGTTCCGGTTGGTGTGTAAGTTAATGTTGGGTCTGCACCACCGTATGTTTTATTCTTATCATCGGCTGTTACGGTCAAACTTGCTTTAGCTACGGTCAGTGTTCCGTTTACATGTACAATATTATAGTTCGATGCTGTTCCGCTTGTTGCTACTATCGGATGTGTTCCGAACGTTGCGGCTGCTCCGGTTGCTGTACTTAAACTTACTCCGCTGATTACTGTATACAAATCTCCATAGAACAATGTTCCGGTTGGTGTGTATGTTAATGTTGGATCGGCTCCACCATATGTTTTATTCTTATTGTCTGCTGTTACAGTTAAACTTGCTTTTGCTACAGTCAGTGTTCCGGGTACATGAACGATGTCATAGTTAGCAGCTACCCCACTTGTTGCTACGATCGGATGTGTTCCGAATGTTGCGGCTGCTCCTGTTGCTGTTGATAATGATACTCCGGTAATCACACTGTATGCATCTGTATAGAACAATGTTCCGCTTGGTGTGTAGGTCAGTGTTGGGTCTGCACCACCGTATGTTTTATTCTTATCATCGGCTGTTACGGTCAAACTTGCTTTAGCTACGGTCAGTGTTCCGTTTACATGTACAATATTATAGTTCGATGCTGTTCCGCTTGT
>JANPEU010000116.1:0-1537 GCA_031423175.1 Bacteroidota bacterium | reverse complement strand
AACAACAAGATACTTTCTCCCGGCAAACGATGCAAGAAAATAAAACAATTATTATACAGCAAATTTGTGGAAAAACGCCCTGCTTTTTCTGAAAATAAAAAAGAGGCTGTCTACTTTTGAGACAGCCTCATTTTTTTTATTCAATTTATTTTTTTAGAAGTTAATTCTTAAACCTAGTTGACTAATATATCTGGCACTTTGACCAGCAAAATTACTTGTACTTACATTCCATGGTTTTCCAGTTTGTGGGCTAAACTGGTATTGAGGCGTAAGGTTAGAAGCAGATACAAATCCTGTAAAGCGTATCAAAGCATATTGATCAAAACCTAAAAAATATGTCTGACCCGCATTGCGGTTAAGCATATTGGTGAAATTGTAAACATCATAAGTGAGCTGAACCTGGTAAGTTTTCTTGCCCATTTTCAAATTGAAATCCTGGCGAACACTCAGGTCAAGAATTTGTGACCAGGGTAAATGATCTCCATTGCGTTCAGCATACTTACCACGGCGTTTGTTTAAATATTTATTTCCGGTAATATATTCTTCCAGCAATTGTCTTTGCTGGGGGATACTATAAGTAACACCATTTACTGTATTTGCTGTAAATGTCATTGATTGCAATTCGGTAGCCGTAGGTATATAAATCAAGTCATTTGTACTAGTTCTGCCATCATCACCAACCAAGCTAGCATTGTAAACATAGCTGAATGCCTGACCCTGCTGTGCGTTGAAAGTTAGCGTAAATGTTGTTGCCATTTTTTTATTCAGGTAATTGAATTTCTTACTCAGGTAACCTACAAAGCGATGGCCTTGATCGAAATCGGAAATAGAACGTTGTACAAAATTTTTGCCATTCACAGTTTCCATATTTGTCCATTGTGAATTATTTTGGTCACTTGTCAACTCATTATATACAAGCGAATTTCCAAACGCCCAATCAAATCGGAGAGCCCAGTTGTTTTTGAATGCCTTATCTATACTTACAGTTGTATTATATGAAAACCCTTTTTGCTTGTTTGGATTATTATAAATTAAATAAACACCGGTATATGGATTGATTCCCGAAATACCCATAGGAATTCTTGTAGGTGCGCCACTAAAATTATAAACAGTTCTTGTACCTGGTGCAACAGATACTCCTGTTGGAGGAAGAATATCTGCTCGTTGATAATAGATCTCATTAATATTTTTTGTGACTAGCAATTCAGTTGTAAATGTCCATCCATTTCCTAAACGCTTGTCAATTGCTATTGATGATTTGATAACTCTTGGCAATTTAAATTTAGCTGGCATCAGGTCAATCTGGCCTTTTGCATTTGCCAGACTAATTCCAAAATCGGCAGGAGTCCATTGCCCAAATGGATCGTTACGGAAAGTAATATTCTGTGATGCAGATGGTGGATTTAAGCTGATACCACCAACACTCACACCATTATTATTATATACACCACCGGGCCAAACAAGACCCATCCGGCCAGTAAACATTCCTATGCCACCACGTACAGTAATATTTTCCTCCGGCACTTTATATACAAAA
>JANPEU010000115.1:0-8297 GCA_031423175.1 Bacteroidota bacterium | reverse complement strand
ACTGAACGATGTGAATTTTCTGAATTCAATTCTGCGGGTTTCTTATTTCGGTGTAAAAGCCGGCGAGCTAATGCGGAATAAAATGATTCCGGCACATGCACTTGCTATGAGTCATTTAATTTCAGATTCTGTGAGCCGGGTTATGCTCAGCACTGATCAGGCAATAAAGTATTTACAGAAAAAAGATTTTAAGGTTGAAACAAATTCCAAAGGCTGGCAACTTATTTGCTTTCAAAATCATCCTTTAGGCTGGATAAATATACTTCCCAACCGGGTAAATAATTATTACCCGAAAGAATTAAGAATCTTAAAAGAAAGATAATTTTTAAAATGATTTTGCTTCTTCCCCCCCTTTCCCGAAATTAACGGGACAAGTAGGGGATGGGGGCAGAATTCTAAAAGATAATTGAAGACACTCATTTGAAAATGCTGCATCTTTGTAACCCAAATTTTTCGGTATGAAAAAAAATATTTTACTATTCAGCTTAACAATTGCCTTGCCAATATTTATCATAGCTCAATCAACTGAATTGTGGGTTAAAAATAATGACAAAGGTCTTTTTATAGAACATACCGTTTCTCCAAAAGAAGGTTTGTATTCTTTAGGAAGATTATATAATATACATCCTCGCCATCTTGCAAAATATAATTCTTTAGATTTTTCAAAGGGTTTAGTGCTGGGTCAGTTAATTAAAATTCCGCTGACGGATACAAATTTTAACCAACAAAATAATAACGGTGTACCCGTAGTTTATCAAGTAGGAGAGAAGGAAGGATTATTCCGGGTAAGCACCATTCATAATAAAGTTTCGCTGGAAAATTTAAGAGCATGGAATAACCTCAATACTGAGAATGTAAATTTTGGGACGAAGCTGGTGGTTGGTTATTTTGTTTCTAAGGAAATGAATGCAACGCCTGCTGTTGTGGTAGAAAAAAAAGTAGTGGAAAAGCCAAAGCCAGATGTTGTTAAAATAGAAAATGCTGAGGTTGTAAAGCCAGCTGAAGTGCCACCAACTGAAATAAAAAAAGAAGAAAACAAGCCAGTTGAAATAAAGAAAGAAGAAATAAAGAAAGAGGAAATAAAGAAAGAAGAAATAAAGCCTGTTGAAATAAAACAAGCTGAAACTAAAGTGGCTGTTATGCCTGCTGTACAAAAAGAAACAAGCGACCAAGGATTTTTTAAATGGCATTTTGAACAACAAACAAAACAGCAGCCAGTAGCAAAAGATGAAACAGTTACGGCAGGAATTTTTAAAACAACCAGCGGTTGGAGTGATGGTAAATTTTATTTACTCATTGATGGTGTGCAAACCGGAACCATTGTAAAAATTACAAATCCATCAACTAATAAAACTGTATTTGCAAAAGTGCTTGGTCAAATGGAAGGCATTAATTTAAACAAAGGTTTGAATATTCGGATTAGCAATGCGGCAGCATCAAATCTTGGGATAACTGAAATGGATAAATTTATTGTGAAGGTTAGTTGGTGAAAAAATAGCAATGTGCAATAGATGAACTGATACTTAATCAGTGAAGTTTACCTTAAAATTCAGAATCGTAAGTAATTCATGGGAGTTTGATTCAAGAATTATCTTTTCAGAATAAAGCCCTTTGGTATAATTCTTCGAAACAATACTGACTCTTAATAAAGCGGAATCTAACGGGGCAATTTCATACTTGTCTATTGTAGGCGTTAAACAATGGCATGTTGCCGAAATTTTAAATATTTTCAAAGTGTCATTCCCGGTATTTCTTACTACAATAGTATTTGATAATGTGTCTTGTTGCTTTATTCGGCCATAATCATAAGAGGTTTTATCAAGAGTAAGTATTGGCGACTTTTTGTTTTGCCATGTACAGCCAATAAAAATTAATATGACGAGTGTAAAAGATATATTCATTTAATTTTTGTGATTAATTATTGAATCAATTTTTTTTATATTTTGCTTTATGTAAAAATCCCCTATATCATTCATGAAACTACTTGGGCCTTCAATTATATTTCCATCGCTTGTAAGTATAAACTCTTGAGGGAACTTTTTTCGTAGTAGTATGAGATCACTAAAAATGCAAGCCGAGTCGTATAATAAAGTAAAATTATACCTGCCTTTGTTTTTTGTTAAATAATGGTTTTTCCATTCTTCAAAAGGACTAAGCCTACCATAGCAGATTGAGGCAATAAGAACGTCGTTATTATTTTTGTAGTGTTGATACAATTTTTCAAAGTATGGCTTTTTTCTTGCACAAGGAATACAATTTATAAACTCAAAGTTTAATAAAACAGCTTTTTTGGTTTTAAAAATATCCGATGATATGAGTTCTTCGTTTGTCGTATAGAAATAAGTATTTGAATTCATCCCAAGTGTAGCACCCTCTTCATCCAATTTTGAGAGATTGGTATAAGTGTAATATGCAATTTGTCCATGGAAGAAAAAATTAAAAAGTACAATTATTGACAAAGAGCAGATTAGCAAGGGAATTCCTTTTTTTCTGTTGCGTTTAAGCAAATAACCAGCATAACAGGCTAATAAGGTCAAAATTGTTTCAATCGGAAATTTTAGAGGAAAAAGATATTTGTTTACAATTAGACCAAATATGCAAAGTGCAAATGCCGGTCCCAAAATTATACTGAATACAACTTTTCCTGACAGATTGCATCTGCTATTAACTGGCAATAAAAAAATAGTAGACAATAAGTATGATGCAAAAACAAGGTAGTAGCCTGTCTTTAGGGAAGAAAGAACTACGTTTATCGCTAACTGTAATGCACAAGCTAAGGCTATTGAAATTATTATGTAAGCGGAATAAACGAAGCTCTTTCTTATACCTGCAGATTGATAATTTGATATTTCAGTTTGACCCATCTGGGATATAGTTTTATTTATTGGATTTGTGATAGAGTGGAATAATAAATAAAAGTTGAGTTTTTATGGTTCCGTACTTATCAATTGGGGTTATAAAAACATCTTCCATCACATATGAAGAGCCCTAAAAAGCCACAACCAAAAGAAGATTGCTCACAATCTATGTTTGCATTGCACCTGTAATCTGTAGCACAATAATCACTTATAGCAGAGCATTTGCATTTTGGAACTACCAAATTAGTTGTACCTGAGGTATTTTTTTCTACGAAATCCAGAGAAATGCTTGTGAAAAATACAATGAATAACTCCCTACCAAAACTTTTTTCTGCTTTTAATAACCAGGCATTACCAAAAATATTCATAAATTGATCCCTTGATGATATACCTGAAAAAATATCTTCGCTGATATTTTGTTTTAAATCTAAAACTAATTGCCTTTGCGCAGAATTAATATCTGGTGTTTGGTTTAGAATAAAATTTAACTTGTTTATCCATAGGAGAAATTTTTCACCGGGACTCAGATGTTCGGAAAAGGCAACTTTTTGTGCTTCTTTATCTGACATAGCTATAACTTTCTCGGTTTTTGACACGACTGAAAAATCTTCATTTTGGTTATTAGCCTTATTACAAGAAAAATTTAGAACTACTAAAGCGAGAATAATAATAGGTAAAGTCAGAAGTAAGTTAAATAAGCGGGGGGGGAAATTCTTTTTCATACAATAATGGTTTGGTTAGAAAATAAATATACTGATATAATATCTTTTTTAAAAATATATTTTACACTTATAAAAATAACTTTGATTAGATTCTGTAGCTTGAATTTTTGTACCCTCTCAAAAACTCTTCAATACTCATTTTTTTCTTTCCCTCCATCTGCACTTCGAGTACGTGTAAATAACCGTTGGCGCAGGTAAACTTTAGAAAAGATTTCCCATCTGTTACGTAATCACCGTCAGTATTTTCAGGAAATACCAATTCTTTTTTAGAACGATAAATTTTAAACATCTTCTCATTCAAAATTGTAAAAGCGGTGGGATAGGGGCAAAGACCTCGAATCTGGTTATGTATTTTTTCAACAGGATCACTCCAGTTGATGCGACAGGTTTCTAAATTTATTTTCGGGGCATGTTTTAGGTGTGAGTTGTCAGTTGTTAGTTGTGAGTCTTGTGGAGATTCTTTTAATGTCCCATTAGCTAATCCTTTCACTGTTTTAACCAAAAGATTTGCTCCAATCACTTTCATTTTATCATGCACATCGCCTGCTGTATCATCGTCACCAATTGGAAAACTTTCCTGTAATAAAATATCGCCTGTATCTATCTCATGTTTCAGTTTGAAAGTTGTTACACCCGATTCTTTTTCTCCATTTATTACAGCCCAGTTGATGGGTGCTGCCCCCCGGTATTGTGGCAACAAACTTCCATGAAGATTTACCGAGCCCATTGGCGGCATATTCCAAACTGTTTCTGGTAACATGCGGAATGCAACTACAATTTGTAAATCGGCATTAAGTAATTTTAATTCTGAAAGAAATTCCGGGTTCTTTAATTTTTCCGGTTGTAGCGTTTTTAGTCCATGCTCAACAGCATATTTTTTTACAGCACTTTGATTTAGTTTCATACCTCTTCCCGCAGGTTTATCCGGAGCAGTGATTACTCCAACGATATTACAGCCAGCATTTACTAATGCATCTAATGAGGCAACAGCAAATTCCGGAGTGCCCATAAAAACAATACGCAGCGGGTGAAGTTCCATATTAAAGACTGTTGGACCTGTTTCTTTATTGGGTATTTTATATTCAATCATTACAACGAAGGTATAATAAAACAGTAATGATTGATATGGAGTAAAAAGTTATTGATTCATTACCAAATACACATTAGCAACTATCTCACTTTCTTTTTTAATCTTGTCATAAAACCGGACATTGAGGTGATAAGTTTCTCCAACCATCATGGGTTCTCCAGTAGTGAGACTTGCTTGTAGTGTCTTTGCTTCTGCTACTGCGGTACCGTTTACCATATCTGCAAATGCATCCGGCAGGTTGAGTAATTCTTTGCCCGCTTTATCTGTAAGAATAATAGTACAGCCGGGAAAAACGTTGCCGTCTTTTTCAATAAAATTAGTTACACCCGTTGCTGTTAGAAAAATTTTTTCACCTAATGAAATTTTATTGCTGCCAAGTCTCTTTTCGCCGGAGGCTAAATAAATATCATCCATAGCAAATCCATTATATGATGCAGATAAACCCGTTGCAAAATCTTTTTTTACTCCCTTGCTGAAGTTGCAGGAGCTAAATACAAATAATGAACTAATCAGCAGAAACATATTTTTTTTCATGGTTTAAATTTTGTTTGATTTGAAGTAAGTTGATTTTGACTGCGGGGCATCTGTAACTTTGTATTGTTTTGTAATCAAATTTAGCCATTCGTTTTCAAAATTTTCTTTTATGCCTCCTATACTGTTTGAACTTAGCATAATAAAAATCTGGCAATAATCTTTCTTTTAATTGTTAGTAATGGTGTATCTGGTATAAAAATTTTCTTTCACTTCTTTTTTCCATCCGCCTCCTGGCTCAGGAGTGTAAGAGGTAAGGACGAAGGTTTCTTTTTGGGTAAATACATTTGCTGCACAAAAAATGAATAATAAGAAGCTAAATATATATATCACAATCATTTTATTTTTAATAATGAACATCTTCATTACTTTGGCAATTCAATTGCAGTATTGTTTGCAGAGATGGGTGAATAATACCAGGCATTATTAAAAGTTGTGTTGCTGCTGAAAGGCCCGTCTCTTTGTGTTTGTTTATCAGCCTGCAATACGAGGTTCCAAAGTTGTATGCCTGAAAAATAATGTTTGGTAAATGTGTAAGTAACTTTTTCAATCTTTCTGGTTTGAGTGGATAATAATTTACCCCATTTATCAACACCATCTTTTTTACTCCACGCTTCTATCACACTTTTTTGAGGATTGACAGTAACAGTATTTCCACTGATTTGGTAAGCACCATTTTCTTTTACTAAAAGAAGTTTAGCGAATGACATACCGAAAGTTTTGGAAACAAAATGATATGTGCCATTTGAATTAAATGTGTACTGGTCTGTGCTGTATCCTGCAATTGAAGTTGCATAAGCATCATTGTAAGCAGGGTTTACACTTCCGGTTTTTCCCCATGTACCAAGGATGGGTGCGTTGTTATTCGTTGCTGTTTGTTGTACAGATTCTTTTATTATTTCTTCGGTTGTTGTTTGTTGCCCACTGGGTAATTCAATTAGACATTTACTGCAGGGAATACTATACAACCATGCGTTTCTAAAGACGGTGCCGCCGTTGTATGGCCCGTCTCTTTGTGTTTCGTTATTGGCTTGCAATACAAGATTCCACTCCTGCATTCCTACAGAATAGTGTTTGGTGAATTGGTAGGTTGTTTTTTCTAATGTCTTGTTTTGTGTACTTACTAATTTACCCCAGTTATCTGTACCATCTTTTTTACTCCATGATTCAATTACGCTTTTTTGAGGGCTGATAGTTATTTTGTTTCCACTGATTTGATAAGTACCCGTTTCTTTTGTTAAAAGAAGTTTATCGAAATTATACTTGAAAGTTTTAATATAGAAACTGTAGGTGCCATTCGCATTAAAAGTATATTGTCTGACATTACTGCCAGCCGTGCCCTCTGTAGCTGAGCGGTATGGCACAACCACACTTATTCCCCAGGTACCAATGACGGCTGTATTGTTATTATTTGCAGCAGGTGTTTGTATTTGTTGTATTGTTGTTTCTGACTTTTTTAAACTCACCGATTCTAAAAACGCAGTCATTTCTTTTTCATATTCATTCGTATTGGTGAGGATAATAATATTCACCATTTTTGAACTGCTGCTGGAAGTAACCAGCATTACCACTCCTTTAGTTCCTTCACTTTCAAAAGGTGCATAGCCGCTTTGCGCTTCCCATCCGTTTTCGGTGGCGACTGGTTGCATTTCAGGCGCTGTGGAAACAGTTACCATTTCTTTTACTAAAGACGCCCATGCTAAATCAAAATTTTCTTTTGAATTGGCTGTACCCGGCACTGCATTATATAATGTTATCATGCAGTAAGTTCCTTTTGCTGCATCTTCTTTTGTAAACTGAATTGCAGCTTCAGAAGGTTGCTTTACCCAGCCTTTTGGTACTGTGTAAGTGCTGATGTCAAAAGTTTGTTTTTGAGCAAAGGCATTTAATGGGCTAATTATAGCTGTTACATAAACACATAAAAGAAAGCAGCATATTTTTGTCATGATATTTTTTCTTAATTAAAATTAAACTTGTTTCCAGCTATTCTTTATCCTGTAAAACTGGGATTTTTTATGCAATTCATTGTGTTTGTTTAAAAACCGGCTCATTGGCCAATCAGTACAAGTTGAATATTAGCTCCGCTATGCCGCCTGCCTTTAATCAGAAATTTAGTTGCTATCTCGCTAGTATAAGCACGGCTTCGGGTAAACCACCGCTTACCTGCAATCCGGCATTTACCGCCAGGGATATTTCCGCAATTTTCACTTCATATTTCAAAGTCCCAAGTTTCGCTTCAACGGTGGCATCCACTTTCATTCCAAAATCACTTACTTCCCATTTGCCTGTTGCCCCGTTTTTACCGATTTTAATAAATTCTTTTATCGAAGTGCCAGCTTCAACTTCTACTGCACCAAAACCGCCAATAGCAAACGATTCGCCCAGGCCACCACCAATGGTAAATTCATTAAACGAACCATCATCTTTAAAACTTGCTTCAAACTCTAAAACTAAACCTTCACCACCTTCTATGCCCCAGGAGTTGCAAGTCCAGGTAATGGAACCGACAACCATTTTAATTTTGCCTTTGAAATTGGCACAGTACTCATCTTCCCATTCTT
The DNA here is from genome assembly GCA_031423175.1 of Bacteroidota bacterium. Lineage (GTDB taxonomy): Bacteria > Bacteroidota > Bacteroidia > Chitinophagales > Chitinophagaceae > VBAR01. Next base: position 535 of record JANPEU010000115.1, on the reverse strand, counting down.
TTAATACAAAATCTTTTTTCTCCTGCACCACTTCATCAAACGTACACTGCTGCTTACTGAGCAATTTATATTGCCCAAGAAGGTTGCTTACATCTTTCAGGTAATCCAGTTGAATGGATAAAAAACTGCCTTTGGCCTGCGGCATCCAGTAGGGAGCCCAGTTGGCATAGTCTCGGTAATACCTGCGTGAAATATATTCCTGCCTTTGCACATACTCATTAACTAATGGAGCTAATTCGGCCAGGTACTTTCCATTTTCTTCATTTATGTCATTGCACTTAGCTAACTCAAGGGCAGCTATTTTTTCTTCATCAGCCGCTTCGCCACCTTCCAGTTTACTTAGTTGCTGAGCATATTTTTTTGCGATGGCATTTATCTTTGCGTTATGGGGTACAGTTATCTTACTCAAATAAAATTGAAAAACATCTGCTTCGCTGATGGCATCTTTCTTATACATGTCCATAGCATCCATAATGATAGATTGGGCCTTTATTTGTAAGGGCGAAATGCCCTTTCGTAAACCTGCCATAAGTAA
>JANPEU010000114.1:0-14437 GCA_031423175.1 Bacteroidota bacterium | reverse complement strand
GCCAATGAATCTAATTGCTTTCCCATTTCTGAACTTGCTTTGAATAAACGTGCAACAAAGCCATCGAGAAAATCCACAACAGCAGCAAGAAAAATAAATAAAGATGCCAAGCCTATTTTTTCAGGAATATCAAGCAATTCTGTCCCTGTAGAATCAACGGTAATGATAATTCCGTTTTGTAAAATAAAAATGATAGCAACACAGCCAAATACAAGATTGAGTAAAGTGAACAGATTTGGAATTTGTTTCAACATAATAAATTAAATTTAAAACCCTGTCAATGCTGCATCCACTAAAAATTCTTTTACTTCTTTTTCACTCACTTCAAAGCCGGGCATGAATTCTATTTGCTCTTCGAAGCTGATATCATCGAAATAACACAACTGTTTACAAAATAATGAAGGGTTAAACACATCAGAAAATAATTGAACTGCTTTGGCGCAAATATCTCTGATATTGAAATGATACTTTATTATAAAATATAAATCCACATAATCTTTCCATTTTCCCCTGCCACCTAAAGCAAAGGCTTTCATTGCTGCAAGAGTAAGTAAATCGGGAACTCTGAAATATTTTTCATAGTAGTTTTCTGCAGGGATAAAAAAAGGGAATTGAAAAAAAGTGAGCTTTACCTCATTTATAGTGAAATGTATCTGATCCGTTTTTTGAACAATTACATGTGAACGTAAACCTGATACTGATACCTGCTTTTTTATCCTCAACACATTTACTTTATCTTGAGTAAATAGATCATAATCAATAGACCGGCGATGTCCAATATGTAGCGCAATGGCAGTGCCCCCTACTAAGTAATAAGCCTTCGCATATTTTTTGATAAATGGCAATAATTCAATTTGCTCTTTATCCAGTATTTCAAGATGCATATTTTTTAAAATAAAGGCTAAAGTAATTCCTTGAGATTGCTTCATAATTATTAGCTGCTCTTTTCGATTTATTTATCTGATCAAAAAAAACAGCAGCGGCATTTTTTATACCTACGATATTGAATAAGGCTTTTATATCTTCTTTGTCAGCATAGTTTATAAAAAATTCAAGCACTACCGGCAATGGTAAGTTTTCCTTTTCGGAGTCTTTTGAGTACCAGAAAAGATGTGCATTTTTTCGTATCAACGCCTTTAATTCGGGGCTGTTTTCCATTTGATAAAGATACTTTTTTTATGCGGTTACTTCTTCATTAATGCTTCAATTTCCTCCACAGTGATCGGGATATTTTTCATTAAATCTTTATGCCCATCACGGGTTATCCATAAATTATTTTCAATCCGCACTCCCATTTTTTCCTCTTCAATATAAATACCCGGTTCAACAGTAAATACCATTCCGGCTTTTATGGGTTCGGTTCTTGTTCCCAAATCATGCACATCCACACCCAGATGATGTGAGATGCCGTGATATAAATATTTCCGGTATGCACGGTTTTCCGGATCTTCATTTTTTACATCCGATTTTCGTATCAAACCAATTTTTAAAAATTGCTGTGTTGCCTCATCTCCTATTTTATCGGTATAATCAACAATAGTAATACCGGGCTTCAATATACTTTTTGCATAATCATGTAAATGCAAACATGCATTGTAAACTATTTTTTGCCTGCGTCCAAATTTTCCATTTACCGGAACTGTTCTTGTAAGGTCGGCACAGTAGCCGCCATACTCCGCACCAAAATCCATCAGTATCATTTCACCATCCTTACATTCCTCGCTATTGGAAACATAATGCAATGTTCTTGCCCTATCGCCGCCTGCAATGATGCTGCCATAAGCCAGCCCGGTTGCTCGTTGTGAATAAAATGAATGAAATATTTCCGCTTCAATTTCATATTCCATCACACCGGGTTTGATAAACTTTAATAATCTTCTGAACGTACTTTCGGTAATATCAATCGCCTGCTGTAGTACTTCAACTTCAAATGCTGTTTTTATTGCACGCAGTTCCTTCATAATTTTTGCAGCACGTAGATAGTTATGCAACGGATACCTGCTTTTCATTTCATCAACAAAACGATAATCTCTCGTTCTAACCAAGCTTGCTTTACGATCATTTTCATTTGTATCAAGATAAATCGAATCAGCAAGATGTATCCAGGTTTGTAATAAACTTTCAATACTATCTAACCATACAATCGTTTTTATTCCACTGGTAGCCTGAGCTTCATTTACCCGTAATCTTTTTCCATCCCATTTTTCTTTTAATTCATTGGGGCGTACCAATACAAGTACTTCACGATATTTTGGATCGGGGTTATCGGGAAAAAGAATCACCATACTATCCTCCTGTGTAACACCACTTAGCCAAAAAAGATCGGTATTCTGTTTAAATGCATACAAAGCATCGCCATTGCTTGGCACTTCATCATTGCTTACAAAAATGGCGATTGAATTTTTCTGCATTGCATTAAAAAACCGTACACGGTTTTTTGTAAATAATTCTGCTTTTAATGGAAAATATTTCATGCGATCTGTTTTTTAAAATTGGTTAAAGATAATAAGGTGGTTAATAATTGAAATAATTGTTTTTAAAAAATGAAGCTTTCAAACCAGGTGTTGATAAATTTCCGTTTGCCTAAAAATCATAAGATTAAAAGCCAAAAAAAATATTTTTCCCGAAAAGATGCAGGCTTTTTGACAAATTGGCTAACGTGTGTTTGTGTTGAATTAAGTTTGCCCATACCTTTGCCAGCTAGCAACAATAAACTTCAAGAATTATGTCAGCTCCTGTCCTAACAATTTCACCAGACAAATTGATAAACCTTGGTCTTAAAAATCCTGAAAATATCCATTACCAGCTTAGTCCCGAAGAGTTGGTTTATGATTCATTAAGAATTGGGGAAGGCGTATTGAATGATACCGGTGCATTGGTTATTAAAACAGGCGAATTTACCGGGCGGTCACCAAAAGATAAATTTACTGTGAAGGATGAAACCACAGCAGATTCTGTTCACTGGAATGAATTTAATGTTCCAATCGAACAAAAATATTTTGATATTGTAAAAAAGAAAATCCTGGATTATTTAGGTCAACGACCAGAGTTGTGGGTTCGTGATTGTTATGCCTGTGCCGACCCACGGTACCGTATCAACATCCGTATTGTAAATGAAAAACCCTGGATAAATTTGTTTGCCTATAATATGTTTCTGCGACCATTAGAAGATGAATTAGAATCTTTTAATCCTGATTGGATAATTCTTTCAGCACCCGGATTGAGACTGGATCCTAAAGAATGTGGCACAAGACAACACAATGCTGCAATCGTTTCATTCAAAGATAAAATGATATTGATTGCAGGCACGGGTTATACCGGGGAAACCAAGAAAGGAATTTTTACCATACTCAACTATATATTGCCTCATGAAAAAAATGTATTGAGTATGCATTGCAGTGCCAATATGGGAAAGGATGGCGATACTGCAATCTTTTTTGGATTAAGTGGTACGGGTAAAACAACGTTGAGTGCCGACCCCAACCGAAAACTGATTGGCGATGATGAACATGGTTGGACAGATGATAACATTTTTAATTTTGAAGGAGGTTGTTATGCAAAAACAATAAGCCTGACTGAAGAAAAAGAACCCGAGATATATAATGCAATAAGACCCGGCGCATTATTGGAGAATGTTACATTCTATCCCGGCACAAACAGAATAAATTTTGATGATGGGTCTATTACAGAAAACACCAGAGTTTCTTATCCGTTAAATTTCATCAGCAATGCAATGGAGCCATCTATTGGTGGATTGCCAAAAAATATTTTCTTTTTAACCTGTGATGCCTTTGGCGTATTGCCACCTATTTCAAAATTGAGTCCGGGGCAGGCAATGTACCAGTTTATCTCCGGTTATACAGCCAAGGTGGCCGGTACTGAACTCGGCGTTACGGAACCTAAGCCAACATTCAGTGCTTGTTTTGGTGCTCCGTTTCTTCCTTTACATCCGGGTAAATATGCCCAGATGCTTGGAAAAAAAATGACGGAGCATAAAGTAAATGTATGGCTGATAAATACCGGATGGACTGGTGGTGCTTATGGAGTAGGCAACCGGATGAAATTAAAATTTACAAGAGCCATGATAACTGCTGCATTGAAAGGTAAATTGGATAATGCGGAATTTGAAACTCATCCTGTATTTGGAATGGCAATACCGAAAACATGTGACGGTGTGCCTGCTGAAATTCTAAACCCCAGAAATACATGGGCAGATAAAAATGCTTATGACGAAAAAGCAAAATACCTCGGCGGATTATTTATAAGAAATTTTGAAAAATATGCCAGCGGTGTTTCTGATGAAGTAAGACAAGCCGCACCAAAAATATAAATTGTCCAAAAAAAAACTTCGATTGTTTGCCAGATTCCTCTGAATTTTTCAGGGGATTTTTTTTGTTAAGATTCAATTTAAATTACTCAAAAATAAAAATCCAACGATTAAAAAGCTTCCGGATTAAATTATCTACCATAAAATAATCATTTCACAAATAAAGAACTGCCCCACTCGCAACTCACCATTCACAATTCACCATTTTTACCATTTCTTTTGATTTTTTTTCCCCAACTTGCTGTTCATATAACATGAAGATTCAAAAATTATTATCGGTTTTCTTTTGTGCTATCCTGTTTCTTTCTTTTACAGAAAAAAGAAATGAAGATTATATTCCCTGGAATAGTAGTCGTAAACTAAACTGGGATGATTTTAAGATGACTACGCCAGCGAATACAAGTGATGCTGCATTAACCACTACGTATGTTGGTTTTAGTTTTAGCAGAAACAGAGATGAAATAAAATTTGACATTGAATGTAAATTTCAAAAAAGCAGATCCTGGGTACGGGTCAATACAGATTACATTCTCAAACATGAACAAGGGCATTTTGATATAGCAGAAATTTTTGCCAGAAAACTAAATAAAGAAATAACGGCGTTTTTAGCGAAAAGTAAACAGCATGAAGAGTTGAATAAAATTTACACTAAAGTGATGAACGAAAAAGGTGATTTGCAACAGCAATACGATGATGAAACCAATCACAGCATTAATAAAACTCAACAAGCCGCCTGGAATAAAAAGATTGAAGCGATGCTGGAGGAGTTGAAAGAATACGGGGATTATTGACTCAACGAAATTCTCACCTTCAAGCCACCTCTTGTATTTGTAATGGGAAATGAGTTGCTGATTTTTGGAATGCTGCGATTTTGTTCAAAGTATAATTGCAAACTCACTCTTTTATTCAATACGTAATCAATTGATGGTGCTATACGAATTACTTTTTGTCCCGAGGTACCAAAAGATGTGTTCTGATCTAATTTAGTATTGGCGGTTGCATCATCCCGCAAACTAAAATCAAATTTGAATGTAACATCATTATCTAATTTTTCGCCATTCTTTCCAATCTTCACATTTTTTAAAAAGGGTATTCCTCTTTTTCTCCAGTTAAAACCAAAGGTTACTTCTTCTGATCTGTTTTCTGCTAACTGATAATCGATTAAACTTAAACTCAGTTGTCTGGACTTCCGGTACTCAAACCGAAATGTCATTTGATTGGTGAATGTCATATCCAACTCAATCATGGGATCAAAAGATTCCTGAATTGTTATATTCGGAACAAGGAAATAAGGGATATAACCAACCGAATCGCGGAAGTAAGGGAAACCCACACGGAATGGATCCTGGAAATACAAAGCAGAATTAAAACTGTTCATGCTTAATGAACCATGATAGCCATGACGAATATTAATTGTCGTAAATATTTTATCCAGTCCCGGCAAACGTGAAAGACCATTATAACTTACCGTCCAGTTTGGTTTCGGTATCAATCCACTGAATGGATTGCTGCGCAATTTTGAATTACTGTTCTTAATTAAATTAACAGACGATGGGTCTTTACCTGTGTATGCAGCAATGAATGCAGGAATAACTACATCCTGCGCATATCTTCCATATCCTTGAACATAACCATCCGTACCAACAGCATTTCCCGCAGCATAAGGATTCAATGTTTTTAAACGCTTTGATAAAATTGCACGGTTTGCTTCAAACTGATTAAAGGTTTCCGACACTTCATTCGGATCGAATTTTTTAAACAACGTGTTAAAAGCGATATAACTGATATTAAAACTTCCCATTGCATAAGGACTCAATCTTGTTAAGCCCACATTATCCACTTCACTTGTGTCCTTATATAATTCAGAATAATTTTTATCAAATGTTTTATCAAGATTTAAATCAATATTAAAATCACGGAATGGACTTAGTTGTGCTGTTAATGCTAATTTTTGATTATACCGCTGCTGAATTAATGCAGACACTAATGTATCTCTCGAAAATTTTCCCCTATCACCCAAACGGTTTATCCAATTGGTATCAGGCTGATAACCTAAAATAAATCCCCAGCCGGGTTGATGACTCTTAAAATTATATCCCAGGCTACCGGTACTGTCAGTATATCCCGGTAAAGTAGTTCCCAAGTCTTCGGTGTATTGAATACCGACACGCTTAACTGAAGTAATCAGGCGGGCAAATGTTTTAGGAATTGCACTCACATGCGGTAAATTATTTTTATTTTCCAATCGAAATGCTCTGATCGCTGCTTTTCTTTCTTTCCTGATTTGTTTTTTTGTTTTACCAGTTGTATCTATAGGTGCAATACTTTTTCTTGCTTTTGGTAATTTCGTTTTTTCAATGGTGGGTGGTTTTACATCGCCGGTTTTATCAGCCGTGTTTTTACCGTCGGCTTTTGCTCCATCTTTTTTATCAGCATTTTTATCTCCTGATTTTTTATCGGGAGCTGATGGATCTTTAATTTTCCTGGGGCTTTCTGCATTTACGGCACGAAGAAATTTCCATTTATCATATAACTGTTCAAAATTCAATTCGCCATTTACACTTCGGGTAGATCCATTGCTTAGAATATTTCCGAGTTGACGTGCCAGTAACGAAGCTGCCTGCCAGTTATACTTTACATTATAGCTTGCACGTACCGTAGTCCAATCGAGTAATGGAATTTTTTGTGTGGGAACGGTATAAGCAAAAGTTATATTTTGTTGAAATGCTGTATTACGTCCACCTTTAAAAAGATTATTGCGGACACTGTCTTTTTTTGTTTTTGTATCAATGCGACCGAAAGGTTCATCTATTCTTGCATTATTGGTAGCCATATAATCCATGGAAATGGATTTGGTCAAATTCCATTGCAGGATATAAAACCGGTCGAATGTAAAATATTTATTATAGGTTTCAGGAATCTTATAAGGACCGCCGCCAATGTTGCGGGGACGTACTGCACCAAACTGACGGAATACATCTGCACGAACCGAAATTTGCGTCGGTGCATAATTAAAATTCAAATCTTTTATCAACGAAAACCATTTCGATTTTGATTTCATTTTTCTAAATGGCTCAAAAGGTTTTGTTTGTGGTGAATAATTATAAGCCAAAGCACCTCTTGTGCGTCGAATCAAATCATTTTCAATTAAAGGGTCATGACTTTGCGTTTCAATAAATGAATAATTGAAATCGAGATTGGTTACACTCCAGGGCATTGGCTTCTTACCATCTGTTTTTATTTTTTTAACATTGGTAAGGTTCAACGTTTTTATAGTAGTTACTGTTTGTGCATCAGTTTTTATGGAATCTCTTTTATCGGCCGCTGCATCTTTTATTACGTCTTTCAATTCTAGATCTAAAGAATAAGGATCGTATTGAGGGTTACTTGTTAAACGGCTGAGACCTGCATAAATTGGAATTTGTATTCCGAGTTTTTTAGGTAATAATTTTCCAGCTTCAATATTTGCAGTTAGATCAAATGTGTAAACATCTTCGCGGCTACGTTCGTTAATTCTTTGTTCTAATGTACCAAAGCCCGTGCTTCTTGCTGTACCTGAAAAATTTATTGTACCAAGATCTGCAAGTTTTAAATCTACACGACCAATAGCAGCCCATCCACCACGTTCATCAAGATTTGAAAAACGAAGTTCATTAAACCATACTTCGGCACAAGCTGCTTCTTGCCCCACATTCTCCACTGCCATCAGCATTATTCTTACTTCACCCAAATTTGGATTTCCAACAATAGCATACGATTTTCCGGAAGCAATTGTTTCCCGATAATATTGAGAGGATGGTATTCCATTTTTATTTCTTCTTGTTTTCAGTTTTGTCAGTTCATTCAAATCAAAATCAAGATTATTTTCTTCGGGCCATATTGCTAATGAATCTGTGGCACCAAAATCAGTAAGCTTTAAAGGAACTTTTATTTCATAATAATTACTTACAGCATCACTTCCTATTCTAATCACAGCATTCAGATCATAATCTTCCAATTGTGTGAGAGCAACTTTTTCTGCATGCATATACATTCTCAGTTTGCCATACCTAACCATATCTAAATCCATGTTTTTAAATACACCTCTGGCTTCTGTTCTTGGTAGTCCACAAAATTTAAAACTCAATGACTGCTCATTCAAGAATAACTGAATATTATTTGTACCTAACTGCTGTTGACGATCAACCCCCGGAGGCGTAACATAACGAATAGGCTGACGCTGATCATTCTCTTCAAGATTTACAGCCAATGTATTTGTAACCACCGGATCATTTGTTGGATTATTAACATAGGTGGCAAGTGTATCAACTTTATATTGAAATTTTCTCCATTGATTTCTCACCAATTCCAATTTTCCAAAACGAAGCGTAACAGAATCGGCGAATCCGGTAACAAACATCCGCATAAAACGGATTGATTTGAAATCCGGAATATTACCAATCTTGGCTTGATATTGATTTATAGGTATGCGAAACAGATACCAGGTCTCGGGCCTGGTTATTCCATTAGCCGGTGTTACTGTTACCGTTCTTTTATCAGTAATAAAATTTGTACCAACCTGCATATTCGGTTTCAACTCTATCCGGTATTGAAAATACTCTTCCACTTCACTCATTGTATTATCCCGATTCAGATCTTCCTGATCGGGATATTGAGTAACCGCATTTACAAACTGATTGCTGTTATTATTATTCAACGTATTATCAGCAGCAGGTGAGTTTCCCTGTGGATTATTAATGTTTTTATACCGTTGCAAAATTCCAGCATTACTTTGATCGTATACAGGCGAACGGTAAGGAACAAAATTATCGTTAGAAGGATCGGCTAAAGCCTTTTGATAAATAGCCGAACCAACACCTTGTACGGAAGCAAGATTTGTCAGATATGTTTTTTGTTTTATTTTTTCTTCTGTATCATTCATTCCATCAAGACCCACATCCTGTTGTATTCGTTCATCAATATTATTTGTAAAAGCATTTGTAACCTGTAAGGGATTCGATGGCACTTTGCCCCAAACTGTATTTGTATCTACCGGAATATTAGGAGCTGATGTAGTTGGTAATCCGTTTTCATACATTCGTTTTCCATCCCTCAACATATCTTCAGATATATTTCCAAGATTAATATACATCTCACCACCAGTGCTTGAAGGATTGCCGATAAAAGGATCCTGTATCCATGCTTCAATAAACTCCACATTACCTGTTTCAAAATCGATCTGATCAATATTACGCATGATACCACCCCAGCTATTTCGGGGATTCAATAAAGTACCACTTCCATTTAATCGTGTATTCCTGTATTCAAAATTATACGGCCCTTTTTCTTTTGGCTGAAAATGAAGATCGAATGTGGTAAGTAATCCCTGACCAAATTCCACACTGCGTTTTGGAAAAATTTCAGTTTGAAAAACTTGCCTTGTCTCAGGTTTTGACAATTCATTCAAATCATTTTTCAATGGGTTGTTTGGATTACCTCTTTCCTGTAATACGGATTCAATATTATACCAGGAAAGTTTTGCACGGTTATTATTATAATTTAAATCATTACTCAAGGCAGCTTCCGGAAACTGGATATTGTTAAAAAGGTTTGGAGATTTTTGTGGTGTGGATGCAAGTGTCCAACTTATAAACGGGAAACGCATGTCTATAGGTGCACGGGTTCCTTCAAAATCATCTACAAAAATTACACCTTCTTCTTTCTTACCAATTTGTTTTGCATGACCGGGCTTTAATCCCGCAACTTCTGCATAAGCAGCAATTGAAGAATTTGCTTTGGTACTATAAAAAGGAAGTTTGTCCAACCATTTTGATAATCGGGGTATTTCACTACGATAATCAACATCCATTCCAAACATCATATTTCGAATGGGGTCTTCTCCGTAATTCTGTTTTACAAAAAATGGCCGCTCACCCAGTTTTACAAATGTGGCACCGATAGAAAGTTTTTTACTTGCGAGATAATCAACCCTTGTTGCGAGATAACTTTTTTGTTGCAATGCAAATGCTCCTTGATTTTCATACTGAATATTAACCGGCACCCCGGAATTTAATATACCCTGATTCGTTACTCTTAATGTACCAAGATCATAATTTATTTCGTAATCACTATTCTCTTGTAAAATTTGTCCACCCGCTGTTACCGTTACTGAATTTCTTGGAATATTAAATCCTAACTGATACTCACCCGATGTAGCACCTGCAGAACCCGATGATTTTGATTTACCAACTAATTTAAAACGATTCAGGTTAGCATAAGTTTGCGCAATTGCTTTTATCGTATCATACAAAGGGTAGTATAAATATTTTGCTCGTTGGGCTAAACTGTCAGCTTCTTTATAAACATAATCCAGATCATGCCCGAAGGGCTGTAATACCGGAAAGATAACTCTGCTTTGAGATGACAATACGGTAAAGCCTTCTATATAATCAAATACTCCATCAATCTGTGGATCCAGCTGATTGTTGAGACGATCTAAATTGGTTAATGAAAGTATCGGCTGGCCTTTATAAGGATTTGAAATGTCATTGGGTGGTAAATATCTTTTTTCGCCGAGGCTTGGTTCTTCATACGCTATATCCAATTTAAAATCCTGTCGCTCCAATTGACCAAATCCAACGGAGTAAACGTTTTTCATCATCAAATCCCAGATTGGAAGATTGGTTCGCTGCGATGTTGCTTTTAATAATTTAAGGAATAAAACATTTTGAGAATTACCAGTAGAATCGGGCGGTATATCTGTTGAAAATTCGCCAACCTGGTATACTCTTCCATTAAATGAATATTGAAATGCTACACCCAACACTTCATCAGGCTGTAATGGTTGATTCAACGAAAGAAATCCAATCTGCGGATTATAAATATAATCAGATGGATACAGTTTTCTTGCATAGGTTTTTTCAAAATCCTGAACCGGTACTAAGCCATTTACATTTAAAAAATTTGAAACCGTAGATGAGTTTCTGTTTGAAGGGCTACTTGCTAATACTCCATATAAAGAATTCAACCCGTTATTAGGAAATGAATTGTTATTACCTGTTCCACCCCAGGGTCCAAATGGTTTGCCTTCTCCTAAATCCATTAAGGCAACGATATCTCTTGTATCAGTAGTTGATCCCTGCCTGTTGGTTACCCAAACTTCAACTCGTTGAATCTGTATGGGAGAATTAACAAGCGGCAATTGTTTCATTGCCTTATTGTAGTTGGTAAAAAAGTATTGAGATAAAAGAAAGTGCCGGTTCTCTTCATAATCATCGGCACGCAGGGAAAAATTTTGAGATGCACTGCCGCCTTGTAAGCCTAATGATTGCCGTTGCGAACGCTGAGTAGCGAGAACAGATGTAACAAACAATTTACCAAACTGAAAAGAAGTTTTTAATCCAAATAAAGATTGTGCCCCGGGTATCAAAGTTCCTTTTGAATTAAACTCAACATTACCGGCTTTAAAAACTTTCAATATATCATCTGCTTTTCCCTGATAATCTAATTTCAATTGATTTTCAAAATCAAAATTGGCAAGTGTGTTATAGTTAATCGGCAATTTTAGTTTGTCACCAATATTCCCATCTATCTGCAATTGCGAATTCATATTAAAATCAAAACCACCGGTGTTTCTTGCACGTTCCGGTAAAGTCGGGTTCTGAATTTTTTGACCCTGATAACCTGCAAGTAACTCAACATATCCATTCGGTTTTATTTCCACTTTACCAGTACCAATAATTCGGTTAAACCAGTCCGGCTTTACCCTGAATTTTGGTTTATCTATTTTTCGGTTCAAATTGCTGAGCAAATTAGATCGCTTCTTAAAATAGTCGATCTCATCTTTTTTTCCCTGCATATTAATAAACTCCTGCATGGAAAATGAAATTGGTGTACGGTAATAGCTGCTGCCAATTTTTTCTATTATATAATATTGTTTTGTTTTTGGATCGTACTCGATGTTGCGCTTGATATAATTAGTATCCCGAAAATCGAAAGGAGATTTGGGCGGGTTGGAATACGTATCGCTTCGACGATCTGTTAATTGAAAGCGAGGTACTGTATCCTGAAAATTTTTATTATTTGCATTGAAAAAACCTGCCTCTGCTTTTACTGAAAATAAAAAAGCAATAAGCACAACGGATGTACGAAGTATGTAAGCAGAAAGGTTCAAGATTCCCGGTCAATTAGTTTACGTAGAGATGGGGCAATAGGCTAAACAGTTTTTAAGGCTTGTTTTATAATGTCTTCAATTTTAAGATTAGGGTCAGATTGTGTCACTTGCTGAATGGCTTTTTCAGCAGCCTGGCGATTGATACCAAGAGCCAGTAGAGCATTTAACGAATCTTGATGCAATGTATTGTGTTTCAAGTGTGCAATATTTGTTTCCAGCGGCAATTTAGCCAGTTTATCTTTTAATTCTAACACAATTCTTTCAGCCGTTTTTTTACCGATACCTTTTATGCTTTCCAGCATCCGGGTATCTCCGATTACTATAGCCCTTATTAATTCATCGGGTTTGCTGTAAGAGAGGGCAACTCTTGCAGTTGATGCACCAATACCTGAAACGCTGATAAGATTAAGAAAAATCTCTTTTTCAGCTTTATCAAAAAATCCATAAAGTAAATGAGCATCTTCCCGAACCTGAAGGTGAGTATATAAAATGCCTTTTTCTAAATTCTGAATTTTTGTAAATGTATTGAGGCTGATATGCACTTCATAGGCAACACCATTTACATCAACATATACAAGTGCCGGACTTTTAAAAACAAAATCACCTTTTAGATATGCAATCATAGCTGCGAAAATAAGGAAACAAATGTGCTAATATGCAAATGTGCAATTGTGAAAATAAATTCCAAATTCCCAACTTGCCTACCGGCAGGCAGGTTCCTGATTACAATAAAGCAAACCCCTTAACTTTGGCGGCAATAAAAAAATTATGACGCAAAAAATTACAGCCGCAATTACCGCCGTTGGAGGATATGTGCCAGAAGATAAACTGACAAATGCCGATTTGGAAAAAATGGTAGATACCAATGACGAATGGATACGGACAAGAACTGGAATTAAAGAAAGAAGAATATTGAAAGGTGAAGGCGCTGGAACTTCTGATATGGTAGTGCCTGCTGTAAAACAACTTTGTGAAAAAAGAGGAATCAGTCCTGAAGAAATTGATTGTTTGATTGTAGCTACTGTTACTCCCGATATGGTTTTTCCAGCCACAGCAAATATTGCCTGCGATAAATTGGGAGCAAAAAATGCATGGGGTTTTGATGTTGCTGCTGCTTGCTCTGGTTTTCTATATTCACTGACGCTTGGCGCATCATTAATAGAAAGTGGCCGTTATAAAAAAGTAGTAGTATGTGGTGCTGATAAAATGAGTGCAATTGTAGATTATACTGACAGAAACACCTGTGTTCTTTTTGGCGATGGGGCTGCGGCAGTATTACTCGAACCCAATCATGAAGGGTTTGGCATTCTTGACAGTATTTTACGAAGTGACGGAAGTGGTGCACAATTTCTTTATATGAAAGCCGGTGGTTCAAAATATCCGGCATCCATTGAAACGGTAAGTAAAAAAGAACATTTTGCTTTTCAGGATGGTCAACCGGTTTTTAAAGCAGCAGTAAAAGGAATGGCAGATGTAAGTGCAGAGTTATTGGATAGAAATAATCTGACAGGTGATGATATTGCATGGTTAGTTCCGCACCAGGCTAATAAAAGAATCATTGATGCAACAGCAAACAGGATGGGATTAAGTCCGGAAAAGGTAATGCTGAATATAGAGCGTTATGGAAATACAACTGCTGCAACGATTCCACTTTGTCTTTGGGAATGGAAACAACAGTTGAATAAAGGAGATTTACTCGTACTTGCAGCATTCGGCGGCGGATTTACATGGGGAGCCACCTTAGTAAAATGGGCTTATTGATATTTTTTTTAACAATGCGTACGGTTTTTGATGCTGAAAGGTTGTACAAATCAATTTTTGATTTTATTTTTAAACCCAATTCCGTACTTATGAATAATAACCAATTCCCTTTCTGGCTACGCTTTAGTTTTTTCTTCGTTGTATTTGGAATAGCGTTTTTCCTTATTATTTTTTTAATGGATAAAAGCCCGTCAGAA
>JANPEU010000113.1:0-7416 GCA_031423175.1 Bacteroidota bacterium | reverse complement strand
ATTTACTTTTGGAGTAGTACCATCCAGTAATTCAGCCTTTATTCCACGCTGCTCCATCATGTTTTTGATGAATGCTGCATTGCGTAAAATATTTGCAGAGTCTTTAGTAACATTCGGAATGGAAACAAATTTTATATACTCGTTCATTATATTTGTTTCATTCTCTTTCCGGTACTCATTTACTTTTTGCTGAGGAGTTTGGGCAAAACAAAAAAACTGAGCAATCAATGCAAAGGATAAAACAGAAATATATTTTTTCATAATAATATTTTTATAAAAAGGCAAATTGAATTTATTAAGCCAACTGTATTGCTACTATCATCATCTGTAGTCTCAATTCTTCCAGTGGAAGAATTGCTCACTTGTAAGTCCGGGAAATCTATTCAGCATAAACACTCCTAAAATATGAAATTATCCTGCTTTAGTGATGCTTGTCATTCTGAGTCCGCCATCGGCGGAGAAG
The DNA here is from genome assembly GCA_031423175.1 of Bacteroidota bacterium. GTDB lineage: Bacteria > Bacteroidota > Bacteroidia > Chitinophagales > Chitinophagaceae > VBAR01. The sequence continues at coordinate 6,953 of JANPEU010000113.1, read as the reverse complement.
AATCTCTTAAGGCGATTAACTTTTAAGTGTTTATTAAACCAAAATCTTTCCATGCTTGATCTCTTTGAGTTGCCTCGAAAAGCCTCGGCAAGACAAGACTCCGAAAGATTGATGTTTGTTTTTATTTTTGGTAGTATAAGTTAATGGTGAAAAGAAAATTCATTTCAACTTTATACGGCCTGGATTCTTTGAAATAAAATCTTCCCATCCTTTCATTTTGCCAGCTTGTTTCAATAATGGTTTATCCTGAAAATAATGACATACTGCAACAGCCAATGCATCCGTTGCATCATAATATTGGGGAGCCTCATTCAAACTCAATAATCGTTGCAGCATTTTCCATACCTGATCTTTATCGGCATTGCCATTTCCGGTGATGGATTGTTTTATTTTTTTTGGCGAGTATTCTGTAACCGGTAAACCTGCGCTGATAGCCGCAGCAATTGCCACACCCTGTGCCCTGCCCAGTTTTAACATGCTCTGTACATTTTTACCAAAAAAGGGGGCTTCAATTGCAAACTCATTTGGTTTGTATTTTTTTATAAGCTCTTCTACTTTTTTATAAATCAATTCCAGTCTTATATAATTATCTTTTTTACCAGATAACTTCAGCACATTCATTTCTTTTAACGAAATAGTATTGCCTGTAATTTCAATAATGCCATAACCAGTAATTAATGTACCGGGATCTATACCTAAAATTATTTTGCCTGTCTTTTGCAACTGGGGGAGTATTTTTACAAGAATAATGAAGTTGAATAACAATATCAAAATCTTAATCAATTATGTATTGGGGCCACTGCTTTTTCTGTGGTTGTCCTATTCGCTATATACACAGGTAAAAAGCCAGCCAGACTTACCTCATGCATGGGAGCAAATAAAACAAACACCGCTTAACAAAGTGATCATTTATTTAGCTGCTGTTTTTTTACTCATGCTTGTAAACTGGTTGATAGAAACCTGGAAATGGAAATTGGCCATAAAAAAAGTTCAGGATATCCGGTTGTTTAAGGCATTTAAAGCAATATTAAGCGGCGTTTCATTTTCCACTACTACACCAAACAGAGTAGGTGAGTATGCAGGCCGGGTTTTATTTCTTGATGAAGGTAACCGGTTGAGATGTATTTCACTCACCATTATGTGCAGCATGAGCCAACTGATTATTACAATATTAATGGGCTGCATCGGACTGATAATTTTGATGAATAAAATTATTGGCACTGCCATTATACCGGCAAATGATAATAGTTTATGGGTAAAAATATTCTTGTATGGTTCAATCGTTGTGTTGATAGTTATGCTGCTTATTTTTTTCCGCTTATCTGTTTTTATAAGGCTGGCAGAAAAAATTCCGTGGCTAAATAAAAATTTATATCTCGTAAAAGATTTAGATAATGCAGAAACAAGTTTGCTTGTTAAGCTGTTGTTCCTTTCTTTAATCCGGTTTGTAATTTTTTGTTTACAGTATTATTTATTATTCACTTTATTTAAAGTTGAAATTAACTGGTGGCAATGTTTTTTTGTGTTGAGTGTTGTTTTTTTAATACTGGCCGTAATTCCCACTTTTGCCATTGCCGATTTGGGTATACGAGGTGAGGTAATGTGGCGGTTGATGCAATTGTTTACAATAAATACATTAGGTGTTACACTTACGATAGCGGGTATCTGGGCTATTAATTTAGTAATACCGGCTATAGTAGGAAGTGTTTTAATCGCCGGAGTTAAATTATTTAAAAAGAAAAATGAATCTGTTTAAATCTCTTCCAGTTTAAAAAAACCGTTCGGTCGTATTCCTCTTTCAGTTTGTTGCAGAGTACAGCATTCAATTTTCGGATCATGTTCAAAGAATAGGATGTAATCATTTTTTAAAGCATCATTTAAAAAGTTTCTTTTTTCACCCAACGTAGTGAGTGGAAACATGTCGTAGCCCATGATGTACGGAAGAGGAATATGACCTGCAGATGGAAGCAAGTCGGCCATAAAAACCACCGTTCTGTTTTTATATTTTATTTGCGGTAGCATCATGCTTTCTGTATGACCGCTTACGAAACGTATTGAAATAGTTTCTGAAAAAGTACTTAATAATGTTCCGGGTGGATAAGCAGCCAATTCTTTTTCATTTTCAAGCGGATGTTTTACAAACTTCAATTTTCCACTTTCTTCAATGGGTAAAATATTTTCTTTTAAAAAAGATGCTTTTTCTCTTCCATTCGGGTTTACAGCCCAATCCCAATGAGCTTTATTACTCCAGTAAGTTGCATTTTTAAATGCGGGAACTAATTTTTCACCGTCACGAATAATAGAACCGCCGCAATGATCAAAATGCAGGTGTGTAAGAAAGACATCTGTTATATCATCTTTACTGAAACCATATTTAGCTAATGATTTTTCCAAGGTATCATCTCCATGCAAATGATAATGACTGAAAAATTTTACATCCTGTTTATCACCGTTTCCATTATCAACTAAAATCAACTGGTTGCCATCCTCAATAAGCATACAACGCAATGCCCAACTGCATAAATTATTTTCATCTGCAGGATTAATTTTATTCCAGATGGATTTTGGAACCACACCAAACATAGCACCGCCATCTAATTTGAAATAACCAGTATTTATTGAATATAATTTCATTTGCGTTTATTTTCTAAGCCCAAAAGAAAATTCCCTTTGCGGGTTCTCAAGTCCCCCTTCGTGGGACCTGTCTGCCGTCAGGCCGATTTAGGGGGCTTTTTGCTCAGCCTTACGTGTCCATATTAACAAACCAAGCCCAATTATGAAAAATATCATTAATGCAAGTACCGAAGTTCTTTGTGAACCAGTAAGCTCAGTAATAAAACCAAAACTAAACATCCCGATAACAATTGCGATTTTTTCTGATACATCATAAAAACTAAAAAAGGATGCAGTATCTTTTGTTTCAGGCATCAGCTTGGCATACGTACTGCGACTGAGCGATTGAATACCTCCCATAACAAAACCAACAATTGCAGCTAGAATATAAAATTGAATTATTCCTTCCTTCGGTACAAAATAAGCAGCAATACAAATTAATATCCAGAGAAACACACAAAGCATTAATGATTTAAGATTGCCAATGACACCAGATAATTTTGAAACTGTATAAGCACCCGGTATTGCAATTATTTGAATAATTAAAATGGAAATGATAAGGTTGGTAGTTGGTATAGCCAATTCTCCTTTTCCATAAAGTGTTGCCGATAGCATCACCGTTTGTACACCCATATTAAAAAAGAAAAATGCAATCAGATATCTTTTTAGTAAAGGATGATGTGTAAGCTGGTTCCATACTTTTCTTAATTCGCGGTAACCATTGGTAAGAAAATTTTCCTGGTTGCCCTCACCTGCAGGTACAGATTTTGGTAATCGCCTCAATGAAAATTGTCCAAATCCCCACCACCAAACCCCCACTAATAAAAAACAAATTCTGTATTGCAATGTTCCTTCTTTATCTATGCCGAACAATTCAGGCTTCATTGCAAAAACAAAACAAATGATTTGAAGAATTACACTACCGGTATATCCATATGCAAATCCTTTTGCACTTATTCTGTCTCTGTCCTGCGGTGCTGCTATTTCAGGTAAATACGAATTATAATAAACCAGGCTCGCCCAAAAACCAATACATGCAATAATCATACAAAGAAGACCCAACCCTAATTTTTCCCTTGTAAAAAAGAACATCGTTACACAGGCAATACTACCCATTGTAAGAAAAAAATTCATAAAACTTTTTTTATTGCCTTTATAATCGGCAATCGAAGAGAGCAAGGGCGAAATAATAGCAACAACTAAGAAAGCAATTGCCAGCGCATAATTATATAAAGATGTATTTACAAACTCACGACCGAATAAACTAACATAGGCCGTGCCGCTTTCATCCACTCTGTCTTTTGAAATCGTTTCAAAGTAAGAAGGAAAAATAGTGGAAGTAATAACAAGATTGTAAACGCTGTTAGCCCAGTCGTACATTGCCCAGCCATTTACAACTTTTTTGGAAGCAGTTTGCATGAAGTAGTATTATAGAACTTGAAAATAAGAAATAATCAATATTCAACACTCAACAATCAATATACAAGTTTGATCGCTGCCTGACTTGAGTGTTGAATATTGATTATTCAGTGTTGTTTATTTTTTACCCTGAGATAACTCCAGTAAAAATTAAGATCAATAAAATAATTCCGGCTATGATTCTATAAATGCCAAATATTTTAAAACCATAAACTTTTAAAAAGTTGATGAAGAAACGTATGGCGAGTAATGCAACGACAAACGCAACTAAATTTCCAACAATGAAAGAAGTAGTGTTTTGAGAAGTTTCAGTAATTATCTTAAAACCTTTTTGAGTAATGCCGTTATGTACCCAGTCTTTTATAAATAAAGAATAGGCAGTTGCTGCAAACATGGTAGGTACTGCCAGAAAAAATGAAAACTCTGCTGCAAGATTTCTTGTGAGTTTTTGCTGCATACCACCAATAATAGATGCAGCGCTGCGGCTGACACCGGGAACCATAGAAAGCACCTGCCAGCAACCGATAATGAATGAGTTCAAAAAACTCAACTGGTCTTCCGATTCAACCGATTGTTTTTTAAAATAGTTATCAATAACTAATAAAACAAAACCACCTGCAAGCATACTGATTGCAACAACCGTGGGACTAAAAAGCCATTCATCAATTTTATCAGCAAACAAATAACCCATCAGCAATGCGGGTATTACACCAACTATTAGCTTTGCATAAAACTGCCAGCGGCGAAATGCAAAAAACTGACGCCAGTATAAAACCACAACAGCGAGTATAGCACCCAACTGAATTGAAACGGTAAATAGTTTAACGAAATTTCTATCAGCATCAGTAAGTCCCATGCCCAGCATGTGCTCAGTAATAATCATATGTCCTGTAGAAGAAATGGGAAGAAACTCTGTAATTCCTTCTACTACAGCAATGATAAAAGCTTCGATGATGTTCATAAGTAAATATGCGAATGTGTGAATGTGCAAATATGCAAATGAAAAACTTTACTCAAGCGAAAGTTAATTTGCAAATTGGCACATCAGCACATTGGTAAATTAGTTTTTGGGTTTTCTGAAGATGGCAAATATTTCCAAAACGAGTCCGGCAAGTATAAGAATTGGTGCAATTGTTATCCGGGTTGTACTATACACTTCTTTTTCATTAAAGACGCCGGGGTTATCGCTTTTGCCACCAGCCATAAGCACCATGCCAATAGCAATTAAAACTACACCAGCTGCCATCCAGATATAATTCTCTTTTGTAAAAATAGAAGGATTGGGATTTGTTTTTGTTTCACTCATAAATGCTTAATTAAGGGGTGCAATATAGTAATTTATCGGTTGTCGGTTGCCAGGTGTTGGTTGTCAGTTATGGATATTTCCAAATACCAGGTAACTGGTATCGGATACCTTAATAAAGATCATCCAGTTTCATCCGTATATATTTATTAATACTTCGATAAGTGCTGAATAATGTAATGCCAATACCCAGCAAAATAAGGAGTAGGAATAAGATAGTAAGTGCCTTGTTATCGTGTACTGCTTTCATTTCGGGTACAAACCTTTCCACGATTCCAATTCCTATTATTACAGCTGCCGAAGCAATTACCCCGCTGATTAATCCATTGATGATTGCTTTTGTATTCATGGGTTTTGCAATAAACATCCTGGTTGCCCCTACCATTTGCATTGTTTTAATTAAAAACCGGTTGCTAAACATCGCAAGACGAATTGTATTATCAATAAGCACAATAACAACGATAGCCAAAATAATAGCTATCGCCAATAACACAAGACTGATTTTTTTAATATTATCATTCAGCTTTTCTACCAGTGCTTGCTGGTACTCTACTTCCGAAATATAAGTTTGCTTTTCAAGTGTTGCTTTTATGTTTTTAAGTGTATCTGCATTCAGATATTCCTGTTTCATTCTGAAATAAATAGCATTTGGTAGTGGATTAAAATCAAGCACTTTTCCAAAATCATCGTTACCATCGCTGAGATAAATCTTCCTCGCTTCTTCTTTATTTACAAAATTGACAGACTTTACATAAGGCTGCGATGAGATATAAGACATTAATGCTGCACTGTCATTTGGCTTCAGATCACCACGCAAGATGGCTTTTACTTCTACATTTTCTTTAAACTGGTTGCCGAGTTTATTGGCACTTATGATTAGCCATCCTATAAGACCGAGTACAAATAATACAAGCGTTACGCCGAGGATGGACATGAAGTAGGATGGCTTGCCGCGTTTGATAGATGCTTTTCCGGGTTGAGACATGCGATATTGATTTTAGGTTATTAAGCTTGGCAAAAATAACAGATAAAGCAGTACAATCATTATTTTTGCCAACATCTAACGATTGAATGAGCAGGAAATTATTTTTTATGTTAGTTGAAATGTGATTGAAAATTTTATTTAAGTCTTCTTTCACATCTCAGTTCATGGCTTTCTGCTTATTTTCTTCCAACGGAAGAATGGCTCCGTTCAACTTTAATACTGTTGAATAATCAGCGGAGTGTTTCAAAATGCTGAATAGGATTACAGAACCCTGAATAGTGCGACGCAACAGACGATAATAGTAGTAATAAAGCCGGGTAAATAAATTTGCAACTGACAATATTAAATAAGTATGGAATATAGTTTTAGAGATATTGAAAAGAAATGGCAGGCGCATTGGAAAAAAACAAATGCTTATAAAGTTGAAAATGATTTTTCGAAGTCTAAATATTATGTGCTGGATATGTTTCCGTATCCAAGTGGTGCGGGGTTGCATGTGGGGCATCCGTTGGGTTATATCGCAAGTGATATTTACAGCCGCTATAAAAGATTGAAAGGTTTTAATGTATTGCACCCGATGGGGTTTGACAGTTTTGGTTTGCCTGCCGAACAATATGCATTGGAAACCGGGCA
>JANPEU010000112.1:0-2407 GCA_031423175.1 Bacteroidota bacterium | reverse complement strand
CAAGTCAGAAACATAAATATGAGTTGGACAGCTGGCGCAAATACAAAATGGGGTACAACCATCTTCTTCGTCTTCATGCTCACTATGATTGACCTGCTCTGCCATTACCTGACTTTCACATTCCTCATTGTCGCTGCATGGCATTGCAGCAAGCAACAACAGATAAAATGCCATTATGAAAGTGAAAATTTTCATTGGTACACAAAAGTACAAACCATACGATTAATTATTCAATAAAGACGGGGAAAATTATCGCAACAACAGTTCACAAGGCTTCAGGCCAGTATGTTTTTTAAAAGCTGTTGAAAAATGTGAAATAGAAGAATAACCGAGTAGTGCACTTACTTCTGTTACACTCAATCCTTTTTCATACAATAAATATTTAGCATGCTCCATCCGCTGACTTTGGTAAAAATCGAAAATTGTGGAGCCAAACATTTCTTTAAACCCTTTTTTAAGGTAACATTCATTAATAGCAACTTTGCGGCTTAGTTCCTTAATAGTGATCGGTTCGCCGATATGTTGAATAAGAATTTCTCTGGACTTAATAATTTTTTCCCGGTCAGCTTCGTTGGCAAGGAATTTACAATTGATTACATCAATTTCTTTTTCACCCAGCATGCAATCCAGGCTGTATAATAATAACATCTGGGTTTGTGCATTGATGAAAATATTTTCAAGGCTGCCTGAATAAGTTTGATTCAATAAACCTTCCAACACCATCCTTGTTTTACCACATAGAGGCAAAATTTTACTAAAAGAAGACAGGTGTTTGAATGTGAGAATGCTTTCTGAAAGGGTATCAGTAGTTCTGCGAGGCTTTACAAACTGAGATAATTGTAAGGGTGAAAAACGAAAGCTTACCACATCCACACTATCCACTTTTTCCACGCAGTTTTTTGATGCACTGAACTGACACATATCACACTCAGTATCTTTTTTACGGCAATAGACATTTCCACTTACACAAAAACGAAGTTCAAGAAAATTTTCTTTTTTACTTGATTTTTCAAAATGATAAACCAACATACCGGTATCATCAATATTCCATTGAAGATTGCGGTGGTATCTTTTAATAGTGTATTGAACAGATCCTGGAATCTGATTTGTTTTTTCCTGAAGCAAAATCATATCGTTCTGCATCAGATTTTGCTTATACGCCACATTTAATATGTCCTGAGGATTATGCATTGGGGAACAAATTTACAAAACATTCGGGAGAAAACGGATTGATGTATGTTAAGGGACATAAACCTCAATTTCCCGAATTATCGGAACAAGCTCTTTCTAAGGCCCGCCTGACCGGACGGGCAGGTAGAGGGAATCAAGACACAATCCCCGCTTAATCAAGCAATAGCTTTTAATTATTAATAATTTTTAATCAGAATTACTGTATGTGGCAAATCCTCTAAAGGAGGATTTAAGAGGCCTTGTATTTTAATCAAACTCATATCCAATATCTGACCGGTAAAAAATTCCATCGTAAGATATTTTTTCAAGTGTCATCAAAGATTTTGCAACTGCAAAAGAAATGCTATTCCCAAAAGAAGTAACGCATAGTACCCGGCCACCATTAGTAATTATTTTGCCATCTTTATCAGAAGTGCCTGCATGAAATATAATGCTATCGCCTGCACTGTCAAGTCCGCTTATCTCTAATCCCTTTTTATATTCGCCCGGGTATCCACCACTTGCCGCCACTACTGTACATGCACTGCGCTTATCAATTTCCAATTTCACTTCATTTAGTTTTTGATCAGCAGCTGCTTTTAACAGTTCTACCAAATCATTTTTTAATCGCGGTATCACTACTTCAGTTTCGGGGTCGCCTAAGCGGCAATTATATTCTATTACATAAGGCTCATCATTCACTTTTATCAATCCGAAAAAGATAAAACCACGATATTCCAATCCTTCTTTATGTAATCCATTAATAGTTGGTTGAATAATTCGTTCATCCACTTTTTTCATAAACAGATCATCAGCAAAAGGCACGGGGCTGATAGCACCCATACCCCCTGTATTCAATCCGGTATCTCCCTCTCCCACTCTTTTATAATCTTTTGCTTCGGGTAGTGTGATATAATTTTTCCCATCCGTTAAAACAAAAACAGATAGCTCAATACCACTCAAAAATTCTTCAACAACAACCCGCTTACTTGCCTCGCCAAATTTTGCCCGCTGAATCATCAAATCAAATTCAGCCAATGCTTCAAAAACGCTTTCACAAATCACAACGCCTTTGCCTGCAGCCAATCCATCGGCTTTTAAAACAATTGGCAACTGGTGGTTACTTAAATACTGTATTCCACTTTCATAATTATCTAATGTAAATTCTTGGTATGCAGCTGTAGGAATATGATGACGCATCATAAATTGTTTGCTGAATGCTTTGCTGCCTTCTAAT
>JANPEU010000111.1:0-2994 GCA_031423175.1 Bacteroidota bacterium | reverse complement strand
CGACCAGTATGCATTAAAAGCAATCCGCTTCAGCGCTATAGATTATTTATTAAAACCAATTGACCGGGAAGAATTAAAAAAAGCAGTTTTCAAAGTAAAAGAACGAAATCAAATACCACTACCACAGCAACTGGAAATTCTGATGCAGAAAATAAAACAACCTTCCAGTCCAATAAATAAAATTGCATTGCCCACTATGGAAGGCCTGCAGATGATACCGATAGAAACAATCATCAGTTGCGAATCAGATGATAACTATACAAGACTACAGTTGAAGAACACCCGCCTGCCGGACGGGCAGGGTAAAAAAATTCTTGTTACACGTTCATTAAAGGAAATGGAAGAAATACTGGAGCAGCATTCATTTATCCGTGTACACCGTTACTATATTGTAAACCTGAATGAAATTGAAAAATACATTAAAGGTGATGGCGGATATTTGGTGATGAGTGATGGTACTTCTATTGATGTGGCGAAGAATAAAAAGGAAGTTTTACTAAAGAAACTGCTGCCGTATAAGGAATGATATTTTTCATTCAGATACTTGAACAGAACAATCACTCCTTAGTAAGTAAAATCATATCCTCAGCATTTAACTTTTCAATAATTTCATCAAACTGATTTGAGAAAAATTGGAGAAGCTCATTTTTTGAAGTATTGCCGAGCTTCACCAAAATTAATTTGTATGGCTCATGTTTTACCATAAAGCTGTCGAGAAAATCACCGTCTTTGGTTATGAGAATTCTTTGCTCACTTACAGAAATTAAATTGATAGTTTTATCAGGTGTTTCGTTTTGTAAAGGAAGATTCAATGTATGTATGCAATCATGTCCCCTGGAAATAAATAATTGACAAAGCGACGACGGCAATTGTGCATCTATAAGGAATTTCATGCTGCTTTTATTTCGGCATACTTATGTTTCAAATTCATAAGGGCATATTGCAGGCATGCCTGGAAATCTTCTTTTTCCAAATCAGGAAACTCCTTCAATAAATCTTCAATAGAATCACCGGCAGCAAGATACTCAAGCAAACCTTCGACTGTATAACGTTTGTTACGAATACTTGGCTTACCATGCGCAATTTCCGGGTTAATGGTTATCCTGTTTAATAATGAAACGGCCATATAATCAAAATTGAAAGCTAAAGTTACAAATTAAATTTTAAGATTCTGAGGCTAGGAATCTGATATAAATACAAATTCCTGTCGAATATTGATTCAAATTTCATCATTAAATTAATTTCATGTCGAATTGCCTGACATGAACCAACGTTTTAACCATTCCCGTTTGCAAACCATCATTGCATCTTGCAAACTATACAGTCTTCCTTTATAATGGATATTCCCGCCATTAGTTTTACAAAACCTGATTGCCGCTCTATTTCGTAACTTCTCATTAATTATTTAAAACCTAAACCCGGCAGGAGGGTTTTATTATGAGAAAATATTTATTGATTGCAGTAACAATGCTTATTGGAAACACAAATGTTTTTCCCCAATTTATTAGAGAAGAGGATAGAAAAAGAGACAGCATCCTTATTGATAGCCTGATTAAAAAAATACCTGTTACTAAGGACACAGCCCGCATTAATTACTTAAACAAACTAGGAAATACAATTATATATGCAAACTATCCATCAAAAATAAAAGCCGACTGGGTTTTACCTTATATGGAAATGGCATACAAAGAAGCTAAACAATCCGGCTACAATATCGGCGTCGCTTATTCACTTATTAATTTTTGTCAAACACATGTCTACTACTCAATTTATAACACGAGAAATAATATTGACAATACTGCAACGCTCAGTAAATTTGAAACTCGTGTAAATGAGCTAATTGATATTGCCGTCAAAATAAATGACCCGAAAATCCTGGGCAGAGTTTATGAATACCAGGCTTGGCTTTGGGGAGCAAAAGGTAACGGAGGACAGAAGAAACTAGATGCTCAAATTAACGCTATTAAGTGGTATAAAAAATCCGGGAGTGAAACCGATGAGTGTAAAACAAATCTTTATGTTTCCGACACATACTTAGGCTTAGGGGAGTTTGAAAATGCCTTTCAATATTGCAAAAGGTCTTTGGAGCTTGCAAAAAAACTTGTACAAAACCGCAATGGTAATGAAGATAATGATGTCTGGTTGCAAGCGAGTTATATAAATATGGCCACGTTGTATAAAGCTGCGGGGGATTATGAATCAGCGATGAATCAAATTCAGGAAGGTAGGCAGTTTCATTTCACACACAACTCTTCAAGTACTTGGGGTATGGAGGAACAATTAATTGATATTTTCCTAGAAACAGGCCAATATGATTCTGCCATGCACTACGTGGGACCAATTAAAAGACAAACATTTTCGTACCAATGGATTGTACTGGGTTATGTCTATCTCAAATTAAATAAATCCGATAGCGCTTTGAAATATTATAACCTGGTAATTGATTCACTGGAAATAAGAGGAACACTTCCTGTGACGATTGATGGATTAGCAAGAAGTTATTCTGGAAAAGCAAAAACACTCAGCCTGCAAAAAAAATATAAAGAAGCGTTGAGTTATGCAAAAAAAAGTCTTGCTATGGCGCAAAGAAGTAACAAACTCAATGTAGTAAAAAACTATGAGTTAATCTCAAATCTCTTTCACCAGCTTGGTAATAATGATAGTGCCTATGCATATTTGGTAAAACATAACGAACTGAAAGAATCATTACTCACTCGTCAATTTTTATTCCGGCTTAACAATTATAAGTCTGAAATAAATGAAGCTAAGAAAGAAGCAAGAATTGGTTTTTTAAACCGCGACAATAAAATAAAAGAAGAACAACTTAAACAGGAAGCCTCTTTCAAAAAATTTCTGCTCATCGGTTTATTGCTTTTGTTCATCGCCAGTGTTTTTATTATAAGAACCTTTTTGCTGAAACGTAAAAATGATAAACTTAAAAACTTGCAGTTAGAAAATGAATTAAAAATGCAGCAACTTGAAATTGAAAAAAGA
>JANPEU010000110.1:0-8573 GCA_031423175.1 Bacteroidota bacterium | reverse complement strand
ACCAGCTTAAGTTCCTTGATTGAACTTCGGTTGCGCCTGCCTGCACGAAGCCGTTTCGGCATAGGCAGGTCGCACACTTGTACATCTGTAATTCTATTGAACAACAGCTCGCAGCTAATAGCTAACAGCTCAAAGCTTTTTATATGACAGACATAAAAAACGAACTCGAAAAAAGAATACTTATCATTGATGGCGCCATGGGCACCATGATACAGCGTCATAAACTGGAAGAAAAAGATTATCGGGGTGAACGTTTTAAAGACTGGCATTGCGATGTAAAAGGCAATAATGATTTATTAAGCATCACGCAACCACAAATCATTACGGCTATTCATAAACAATACCTCGATGCTGGTGCAGATATTATTGAAACCAATACTTTCAGCAGTACAACGATTGCCATGGCCGATTATGAAATGCAATCGCTGGCTTATGAATTAAATGTGGCAGCAGCAAAATGTGCCAGAAGAGCAATTGATGAATATTACCAACAAATCCCGAATTCCAAATTCCAAATTCCAAAATTTGTTGCTGGCGCAATTGGTCCATTAAATAAAACCTTATCACTTTCACCCGATGTAAACAATCCCGGTTATCGTGCAGTTACATTTGACGAAGTTGTAACCGCCTATTACGAACAGGTAAAAGGATTAGTGGATGGCGGTGTAGATTTATTATTAATAGAAACCATCTTTGATACCCTAAATGCTAAAGCAGCAATTTATGCTATTAAAAAATATTTCAGAGATAATAAGAAAGCCGAATTGCCAATCATGATCAGTGGGACAATCACGGATGCAAGTGGTAGAACGTTAAGCGGACAAACTCTGGAAGCATTCTATACATCAGTTATGCATGCCAAACCATTAAGCATTGGTTTGAATTGTGCACTCGGCGCAAAAGAAATGCGTCCGCATATAGAAGAGTTATCACAAATTTCTTCCTGTTATGTATCAGCCTATCCCAATGCGGGTTTGCCTAACGCTATGGGTGAGTATGATGAACAACCGGAACACACAGCTCATTACCTGGAAGATTGGGCAAAAGAAGGATTTGTAAACATAGTAGGCGGATGCTGCGGCACCACGCCGGATCATATAAAACATATTGCTGAACACGTTAAAAACATAACACCAAGAAAATTGCCGGAAGTACTAGAAGAATTGAGTTATTGATTGTATTTTAGCCGCTTTATCAATCGAAGCATCATTATCCAACGAAGCTTTAGCGTAGTTGGGTAACGTAGATAGACCGAACCCTTTTTATTATGGCTAAACTGCTTTTAATACTCTCGATCTTGATTTTAATAATCAATAATTTTTCTGTTATCCGCAACGTACTGGTAAAAAAGAGTACATAAATGCCGGAATCAGTTATCATTCATCCTTACTTACGTCTTTCAGGATTAGAGCCACTTGTTATTCGCCCCGAAACAAATTTTGTAAACGTGGGTGAACGCACCAATGTTACGGGTTCTAAAATGTTTGCCCGCCTCATCAAAGAAAATAAATATGAAGAAGCGCTGAGTGTTGCCCGCCAACAGGTAGAAAATGGTGCACAGGTTCTGGATGTAAATATGGATGATGCTTTGCTCGACGGTGTGCTGGCAATGACAACATTCCTGAACCTTGTTCAAAGTGAGCCGGATATTGCGAAGATTCCCATCATGATTGACAGTTCCAAATTTGAAATCATTGAAGCCGGATTAAAATGTGTGCAAGGAAAATGCATTGTAAATTCTATCTCCATGAAAGAAGGAGAAGAAAAATTTATTCAGCAGGCTATCATTTGCCAAAGCTATGGTGCATCCGTAATCGTAATGGCATTTGATGAAAAAGGTCAGGCCGACACCAAACAACGGAAAGTGGAGATATGCCACCGTGCTTATAAAATATTAACGGAGCAGGTTGGTTATGATCCACAGGATATTATTTTCGATCCTAACATTTTTGCCATTGCAACCGGCATGGAAGAACATAATAATTATGGTGTTGATTTTATAGAAGCCACAAAAGAAATAAAACAACGGATGCCACTGACAAAAATAAGTGGCGGTGTCAGCAATCTCTCATTTGCTTTTCGTGGTAATGATCATGTACGGGAAGCCATGAATAGTGTATTTCTTTTTTATGCAATTAAAGCCGGAATGGATATGGGTATTGTTAATGCCGGGCAATTGGTGGTGTATGATGAAATAGAACCACAATTAAAAAATTTATGCGAAGATGTAATCCTGAACCGGAACAATGATAATAACGAAGCCACTGAAAAACTGATTGTATTCGCAGAAACTGTCAAAGCAAAAGGAAAAGAAAATATAAAAGATGAAAAATGGAGAGACACATCCGTTGAAGAAAGGTTGAAACATTCTCTTGTAAATGGAATCACTGATTATATTGATACGGATACTGAAGAAGCAAGATTGAAATATCCAAAACCGCTGGATGTAATTGAAGGACCCTTAATGGCGGGTATGAATGTAGTAGGTGATTTATTCGGGAGTGGAAAAATGTTTTTGCCACAAGTAGTAAAGTCCGCAAGGGTAATGAAAAAATCTGTTGCAGTACTTACTCCATACATCGAAGCGGAAAAAGAAGAACGCCGTCTTGCACATTTGGAAGCAGGCACAATTAATAAAGAAGGTGCCGGGGCAGCAAAAATTTTACTCGCCACAGTAAAAGGAGATGTACATGATATTGGTAAAAATATTGTTGGAGTAGTGTTGGGTTGCAATGGTTATGAAATAATTGATCTCGGCGTAATGGTTGCAACCGATAAAATTCTTGAAACTGCAGAAAAAGAAAATGTTGCTATCATTGGTTTAAGCGGATTGATTACTCCTTCACTTGATGAGATGGTGCATGTGGCACATGAAATGAAACGCCGCGGTATGACACAGCCATTGCTGATTGGTGGAGCAACAACATCCAGAATGCATACATCTGTAAAAATTGCACCGCAATATGATAATGGTGTAGTGCATGTATTGGATGCAAGCCGCAGTGTTACTGTTGCTGGTTCATTACTCAGCAATGAACAGAAAAAACCTTTTCTTGATAATATCAAAATCGAATATCAAAAACTTGCTGAAGATTTTGCCAATAAAAAAGTGGCAAAGCAGTTTTTAAAATTTGAAGAGGCGCAGAAAAATAATTATAAAATTAACTGGGAAAATTATACTCCGGTTACTCCAACTTTTACAGGCACAAAGATTTTCGACAGTTATGATTTAGCCGAGATAAGAAATTATATTGACTGGAATCCTTTCTTTATTGCATGGGAACTCCACGGAAAGTTCCCACAAATATTAACCGATGAAAAAGTAGGAATAGAAGCAACAAAACTTTTTAATGATGCAAATACATTGCTGGATAAAGTGGTTGCTGAAAAATGGTTAACTGCAAAAGGAGCCATTGGTTTTTGGCCTGCTAACAGCAATGGAAAAGACACTGTTTCAGTATTAAATGAAAAAGAAGGGCCTGATGAAGTGGTGCATTTACAATTTCTTCGTCAGCAAATTAAAAAAGCAGCAGGCCAGCCGAATTTATCACTCGCCGATTTTATTTCCCCGGTTGAATCCAAATCGCAGGACTATATCGGCGCATTTTCAGTTACCATTCAGGGTATTGAAAAACATATCAAAAACTTTGAAGCAGCACATGATGATTATAATAAAATAACGCTTCAGGCTTTGGCAGACAGGTTAGCTGAAGCGTTTGCAGAAGTTTTACACCAAAGAACACGTACAGAATTTTGGGGTTATATAAAAGACGAGCAATTGAGCAATGAAGATTTAATTAAAGAAAAATATTCAGGCATTCGTCCGGCGCCAGGCTATCCCGCATGTCCTGACCATACAGAGAAATATCAATTGTTCAACTTACTGGGTGGAGAAGAAGCAACCGGCATTCATTTAACTGAATCCTTAGCCATGTATCCCGCATCATCTGTTTGTGGTTGGTATTTTGCTCACCCGGAAAGTAAATATTTTGGTGTGGGTAAAATTGATAATGACCAGTTAGAAGATTATACTAAAAGAAAAGAAATGAGCCTTGATGAAATGACAAGATGGTTAAGACCAATTATAGAATAACCCTTTTATACAAATTCTATTATCTCCTCAATCCAGTTTAAGTGTTTTTCCCACTTCGTGGCGGTACATCCGACTAATAGGCAGCTCCTGCTTTGCAATCCATACCAGTTCATTATTATACGATTCAATTTTATTCAATGCCACAATATATGAGCGGTGAATACGAATGAACATTTCTGCAGGCAGCATTTCTTCCACTGAAGAAATGGATTGCTTCGTAATAACTGTGTTTGTTACCGTAACTACTTTTATATAATCTTTTATACTTTCTATATACAAGATATCGCATAGGGCAACTTTCATCATCTTACGGTCGCTTCGGAAATTTATATACCCATTAGAATCCGCTTTTTTGTTTTGTATTTCTTCTTCAGGCCTTGTTTCACTCAATGGTGTTTGCATTATTTTACTTACTGCTTTCAGAAAACGATCAAAAGAAATCGGCTTTAATAAATAATCTACTGCATCCAGTTCAAACCCCTCTATTGCATACTTACGGTAAGCTGTTGTAAAAATTACTTTAGGAGGGTTTTTTAATGCCCGGATAAAATCAGTGCCTAACAGTTCGGGCATTTTTATATCAAGAAAAATAAGATCGACCTGTTTAGTCTGCAGAAAATTTAGTGCTTCAATTGCATCAGAGCAAGTAGTTGCTAACTCCAGTGAATGTACTGAAGTAATAAACTTCTTCAACACTTCAAGTGCAGGTGGCTCATCATCCACAGCCATGCAGATAATTTTTTTTTCATTCATATTAAGCAGGTTGGAGTTTTGGCATTATATTATAGTTCTGGTTTAGTTCTGTTACAGCCAACTGCTGCAGGCTAACCTGCAGATGAACAATATAAGAATCATTGGTTGATTCTGTCTTTAAAGAATGTTTTCCAGGATAAAGCAGTTGAAGTCTTTTCTGCACGTTGGCCAGCCCTATACCCTTTTTATTATTAGCGCCGTTTGGATCCGGTGGTTTACTGTTACTCAGCTTAAAGTCAAGTTGGTTCTCATTTATAACAATGTCCAGTTTTATCCATTGCTGTCCACGCATTGCACTTGCACCATGTTTAAAACAATTTTCCACAAAAGGGATCATAAGCAAGGGAGCTATCATCTTATTTTCAGAACTCCCTTTTATTTCTACCTGCATATTAAGGCGGTTACCATAGCGGACTTTTTCCAATCCCATATAGTCGCGGATCAATTTTAACTCCTTTTCCAGTAGTACAAGCGGTTTCTCACATTCATCAATCATATACTTAAGCATATCTGACAGTTTTTGCACAAGCGTACCTGCAAGGGGAGATTGTGTAAGGGTAAATGAATAAATATTATTTAAAGTATTAAACAGAAAATGCGGATGCACCTGTGCCTTTAATAATTGTATTTCTGCGTTGGTATTTTCTTTTGCAAGTGTTTCAGTTTTTAGTTGTTCAATATGCCAGTTTTTTAAAGTTTTAAGTGATAATAATAAACAACAAATAAGAGGAGGATTGCCAAAGAAACGTATAACAGTTGCCCGTGGGAAGAGTGAAATGAAAAAAGAATCATATCCGACTGCTCTGTTGAATGTCCGGTTTACAAAAAGATAGTGGAAATGAAGAATTAAAAACAAACCGATGCACATTACTATAAAGCCAATCAAAAAGAAAAAATATTTTCTCTTTTGAAAGTATTTTGGAATCAGGTAATAAATAATAGTATAAGAAAATAAACCATTTATTAAAACTCCCCAGAACAAGGTCATTTCCAGGAGGGACCAGCGTGATTCCCAAATTTCTTCCTCCGGGTATATCATGCTGATACGAACCAATCCATAAAAGAAAATTGCCATCCAGAAAAAGACATGTCTTTTCAACCGGTATGAACGATTTTCGGAAAAAACAATATTATACAGGCTCTGGTATTTCATTCATTGTACTGTTCTTTTTTGAATTAATTAGGTCGCCTGAATATAATGGCAGTTTCAAATCAATTGAATAATGTTCGTCATGAGATTTTACCGCTAAATAATGAAGACCTGTATATTGATTTTGTAATTGCTTCTGAACAGAAATCAATTTTTCATCCGGCAAAACAATATCCTTTGATTTGTGGGCTGGCCTGCTTAGTGAAAACGTGCAATGGAGTACATTATCATTCACACCAACAATCAATGAAAATAAAGGTTGTTTCTGCCCGGTTTGAGAAAAATATTCAAAGCTGCTTTCAACTATTGACATCAGCAAGAAGGGCACGATAAACTTGCCTTCGGTGTTTTCAGGAAATTCAGTTTTAAATAACAAATTATCTTCCAGGCCTTTTTCTTCGAGGTTAATATAATGCTGAATAATTTCCAGCTCTTTCGCCAATTCTACCCAACTCTCATCCTTTTCATAAAGTATATAACTTAAAAGGTCGGAAAGTTCTAAGATTAATGCCGGCGATTGTTCAGATGAATTATCAATATGATGCTGTACCGTATGTAAAGAATGAAAAAGAAATCTTGGATGAATAGATGTTTTTAAAAGTTGTAATTCAGTAGCCAGTTTTTGCTTGGCAAGTTTTTCATTTTCCCGTTGCTGCATATACCATTTCTTTGAAAATTTAATACCTGCAGCAATGCCAAACAACATAAAAGGCACAAACATTCCGTCAACAATTGCATGATATTTATTTACGCTGAATGTTATTTTCTCATAGGGAATATTCATTGTATTATACAGGTAAAAAACTCCTGAATAGTAAATACAAATGCAGCAGATTGAAAATAAAAGCAGGAAAGAAACTGCAAAAGCTGCCCACCTCCGCGGGTAAAGAAATTTTGGTAAAATTATTTCTATAAAAAAATAAGTAAATAAAAGGTAGATGGGCAGAAAATAAAGAAAGTGAAAAAAGCTTTGCAGAAAGGTTCTTGACGTTTTACCTTCCCCGGCCCCACCAATCATCAGGTTTTGAACTATAAAATGCAGTGAAAAGATCAGCCAGAATGCAAGATGCCTGGCAAGTTTTATTCTTGGTTGATTTGAAAATATAAAATTATTCAGGGTCATCAACTTATTTTATGTCGCCCGGTTCAAAAGAATGCTGATAGAAGTTACAATTTAAATAATGCTCCAACAAATACCTGGTAATTTCCGGAACCTCCCGGGCTTACTGTATATACTCCCGTATAGCTGGTTTTAAATTTATCCGGAAGATTCTGTTTTATTCTTCTGTCAACAATAAAAGGAACATAAGCATAAATAGAAACCTTCTTCATTTTATAAAGAATACCCGGTTCTACAGATAAATTATGTCCTGCACGACGAACTCCCTCACTTCCTCCAATAATATCTTCTACCGGGGAACCTTCATTTCTTATACCGGCTGAAAAAGCCCAGTTCTTTATATTATAATAAGCACCCACTCTTATAGAAAACTGATCGGCCACACTTAAAATAATATTATTTGCCAAACTATCAATACGGGGTGGTATTCTACCATTCGTAATAGCCGTTCCATTTTGTTCTCTTGGATTTGCCATATAATAGAAATTACCATACAGACTGATTGTTCTTGCAGCATTTAAAATATAAAACAAATTCAGTTCAGTAATAATACCGGTTCCGCCATCGCCCAATTGAATAGAGGGATTAACAGCGGAAAGCACTTTTGTTGAATCATTCCTGTAAAAATAATCCTGGTATTTATAATCACCGGTTGGCAATTTAAGTCCGAGGCCAATCTGAATATTCCCTCTTTGTTTTACTGTGGGTTTTAGTAACCATTTGTATGCTGTAAAACGAATATCACCAATACCAAATGAATGTGTAGTATGCCTTTTTGTATTGGGGCCTCCATGTTCTGCCGATGCTTCACGGCTATTGGAAGCAATTGGAAGGCTAAAATTTATAGACCATCCATTTCTCAAAAATTTACTTATGGAAAAATCCATAGAAAAAGATTTAACCACAGCTTCGTTTTGTTTAGGCGTTTTTTGATCCACTTTTTCTTTATAATCTCTGAACGATTTAAAATAACGTGAATTAATATTCAATTGCCAGTCTGAGGTTGAAAACGCATTATCGGTAAGATTGTATTGTCCAAAGCCTGAAATATTCCGAATAGCAATACAACCCTGTGATTGGGCTGTTTGGTTGAGTAACCAAAAACTAAGCAGCAGCATGGTAAGCTTTTTCATAAAAAAATTTTTAGATAAATGATGGTTTCGTTTTAGATATATTAGAAAAGATAGTTGGCATTTTTTTATCCCGGAAAAAATCCTTTCTTAAAGTTATAGATCATTTTCATTAACCCAATGATAAAAAGACAGTTGGCTTTTTTTGGCGACGAATGACATTCGTCGCCGATTGTTTGAATACCTCCTTTTGATCCGGCTTATATCATTGTCATAGTTACTATTGGCGAAATAAAATATTTAGGGTGTTTGCCACAATTAGTTTTATCCCGTCAATCATTTTCTTCATCTAAAATTTTTTAACATGAAACTTTTAACCAACGGCTT
>JANPEU010000109.1:0-6837 GCA_031423175.1 Bacteroidota bacterium | reverse complement strand
GACCATGGCCAACCTTTAGTCAGGTAAGCATACATAATAGGATGAACGATTAATCTAAGATTGGCATGTTTATGCGTAATCAGGTAACTCAGATTTTTTTCAATCTCATCTTCCAGTAATAATGCAGAAGAAATTTTTCCGGTACCGCTGCAACTTGGGCAAACCTCCTGTGTATTAATATTCATTTCGGGTTTCATCCGCTGACGGGTAACCTGCATCAAACCAAATTTTGAAATTGGTAACACTGCATGCTTGGCCCTATCTGGAGCCATAAACTCCTCCATCTTTTCAATAAGCTTCCGCTTATTATCAGGAAGTTTCATGTCAATAAAATCAACTACGATGATACCCCCCAAATCACGAAGGCGAAACTGCCTTGCAATTTCTTCGGCTGCTTCAAGGTTTGTTTCGAGAGCATTTAACTCCTGGTTATTGCTTACGCTTTTATATCCACTGTTTACATCCACTACATGTAAAGCTTCGGTATGTTCAATTATAATATAAGCTCCACTGTTTAAGTTTACTGTTTTACCAAAAGATGATTTTACCTGTTTGGTAATACCAAAAGAATCAAAAATGGTAGAGCCATTATTGTAATAACTCACGATGTCCATTTTATCGGGAGCAATCCGCTGAATATAATTTCGGGTATCGTTGTAAATGTTTTTATCATTTACTACAATCTTATTAAAGTCTTCATTTAATAAATCCCGGAGAATGCTTGTTGCCTTTGTTTGCTCACTTAAAATTTTTGCCGGTGGTACGGCACCCTTTAAATTATTTTGAATGGTTTTCCAGGTTTCAACTAATGAAGCGAGATCTTCATGTAGTTCAGCCGTGTTTTTTCCTTCAGCAGCTGTACGTACAATGACACCAAAGTTTTTCGGTTTTATTGATTCGACTATTCGTTGCAATCTTTTCCGTTCATCAGATGAATGGATTTTTCTGGAAACGGCAACAATATTATTAAAAGGAGTGATAACAATGAACCTGCCCGGTAAAGAAATTTCACAACTTAATCTTGGTCCTTTAGCAGCAATAGGTTCTTTTAAAATTTGAACAAGAATATTTGGCTTACCCCCCAATACATCATTTATTTTACCCGTCTTTACTATCTCGGGCTCCACTTCAAATTTACCAAAATCCATGATGCTTTCCGTTTTGTCGGCTATCGATAAATTGGTAAACTTCAACAATGATTTTGCGTAAGGACTTAAATCGGTATAGTGAAGAAATGCATCTTTCTCAAATCCAACATCAACAAATGCGGCATTCAATCCGGGGATCAGTTTTTTTACTTTCCCCAGATATAAATCGCCTACTGCAAAACGTCCATCGCTTTTTTCGCTATGCAGTTCCACCAGCTTTTTATCTTCCAGTAAGGCAATTTCCACACCCTGAGGTGCAGCATTAATAATAAGTTCTTTGTTCATTTAATAACTCAAGATGGCTTCATCTCCTGAAACCGGTAGTCAGAAATGCTGTATGTGATTGCATGGTTAGTACCTGATATAAGTGTGCAGCAAATTGGTGGGAGCAAACTAAATACAGCAAACAACCGGATTTTTTAAAATTGCCGGAAATAAAAATCTCCGGAAATTTTATTCAGAAAAAGAAATGATTATTTATTTCTTTTCTTGTGTCTATTCTTTCTCAATCTTTTTTTACGCTTATGCGTCGCAATTTTATGACGCTTTCTTTTCTTACCACAAGGCATACTAATACTTTTTTTAAAAATTAATAAATTAAATAAGGTTCAATTATTTCAACATGCCGCTGCACATTTATTTCAATTCGCTTATTCTTTTCTCCACTTCCTGTTTCCAGTCTGGTCTTTTTATAAGAATCAGACTTTTATTATACCAGTCAATAGCTTCTTTTTTTTTCCCTGTCATCGCATAAACATCTGCGATTTTTAGAATTGCATCAAGATTTGACGGTTCTAAGCTGTTCACTTTTTTCAACCGTTCAAACGCTTTTTCATATTGTCCGGAAAAAATAGATGCATCCGCCAGAGTCATCAGAGCATAAATGTTTGCGCTGTCTTTAGTTAGCACTCCCATTATTTTTTGAATACCTTCCATCGGTGTTTCTGAAATTCCGCCATAAATATGGCTAATTCCCAGCTCCACTTTTGATGAATCATTGGAAGGATTTATGCTCAAAGATCTTTCGTACAGCTCTTTTGCCTGAAGAGCTTTCCATTTTCTTTTTTTTGGATCAGTTTCCTGTCTTAAACCCTCTAAAAATAAACGGGCAGCAAAAATGAGGTTTTTTTCTGAACTTTCCAATCTTGCTGCTTGTGCTTCGTACCAGGAATAAGGTTCAAAAGCCTGGGCTGAATCACTCCAAAAATGTGAAAGTTGATGATAAATTTTTAATTGTTGATCTTTTATAGCCCCCCGACTGATAGAGTTTTCCAATTGTTCCAAACGCAAACTTTGTTCAGCAGTGATTTTCAATTTTGCTTCAGCAAGCATACTGTCTTCATTATAAAAGAAAACCGCTTTAATTGCTGTCAAATTCCCAGTTTGTGTTGCAGACGATTTTTTAGTTGCTTCGGTTTTACCAAAAAAGTATAATAATGCAACTAAACAGATGCCTGCAAAGGCTGTAATAAATTGAGGTCTTTTCACAAATAAAAATCTTCAAAGGTTTACGACACTTTGAAGTCGGCAAATGTACTTTAAAGCAAGTGAACAAAAGGAGAAACTATTAGGAGGGACAACTACTATCCTTCAACTTCATCTCCGGGACCAGCATCTGGTTTTACCGTTACAAGTTTTTTAACTTCTGCGACAAACTCTTTTGCCGGTTTAAAAGCTGGGATATAATGTGCTGGAATATGAACAGCAATATTTTTTTTAATATTACGACCAATTTTTGCGGCTCTTTTTTTTGTAATAAAACTGCCAAAGCCCCGGACATAAATATTTTCTCCGGCAGCTAATGTGTCTTTTACTTCTTTAAACATGGTTTCTAAAGTAACCAGCACATCAACCTTAGGAATGCCGGTTTTTTCGGAAATCTGATTGACCAGATCGGCTTTTCTCATTGCTTTTAAGTTTTAAGAGAGTTGATAGTTCCCCGAATTTAGGACAAAAATTAGTGATTTTCAAAGGGATAGGCAGATTTATTTTGACAAATTGTTACGATCGGGTGAAATTGCATCAAAACATATGGTCTTTTTATGGCATTAAGTATTCAAAAAAACAAGTTTACAGAACTTCTTTTAAAATGGAATGGCGAAATGAATAAACGGGTGATGCCATGGAAAGGAGAAAAGGACCCTTATAAAATATGGTTAAGTGAGATTATACTACAACAAACAAGAGTAGTGCAAGGATTAGAGTATTATAACCATTTTGTAAAAAAATTTCCAGACATTAATAAACTTGCCAGCGCAACTGATAAAAAGATTTTTAAAATGTGGGAAGGTCTTGGTTATTATACCCGTTGCCGAAACCTAATAGCAACTGCCCGATTTATTTCTAAAGAAAAAGAAGGAAAATTTCCCGATAATTATGAAGAAATAAAATTATTGAAAGGAATAGGTCCCTATACTGCCGCTGCTATTTCCTCCTTTGCATATAATCTGCCACATGCTGTTGTAGATGGAAATGTTTACAGAGTGCTATCGAGAATATTTGGAATAAAAAAGCCAACAGACACTATTGGAGGAAAAAAATACTTTAATAAACTGGCAAAAGAACTACTGGATAAAAAAAAACCGGGCATTTACAATCAGGCCATTATGGATTTTGGGGCTGTTGTTTGTAAACCTGCTGCACCGCTTTGTACAGAATGTGTTTTTAAAAAAAAATGTTTTGCTTTTTTGAATAATAAAATAACTGAACTGCCTGTTAAAGAAAAAAAGATTGTAAAAAAGAGTCGTTGGTTTGTATATCTGGTTCTCGTATGTGGTGATGAAATTTTTATCCGCCAAAGAACAGGAAAAGATATTTGGCACCATTTATATGAGTTTCTTCTTTTTGAAGAAAAAAAAAGAGTATCGAAGCAATCGATTTTAAGCCTTTTAGAAAAAAATAAAATTGACAGTAGCAGTTTAGAATTTTCTTATTTGTACAAACAACAATTGTCTCATCAGGAAATCAATACTTTTTTCATCTGTAAAAAGTTGAGACAAAAACCCCTGGAAATTGAAAATGGAATCTGGATTAAAAAAAATAAGCTAATGCAATATACTTTTCCCGGTATGATAAGAGAATATTTGAAAAATAATCGGTTTTAACAAGCCTTCGAACCAAATTATGCTACTTCCCTTTATAGTTTCCACATTTAATATCATGTTGCAGAAAATTTTTTGTTTTATGAGCTTAAAACGGTTTAATTTTAAATGGCATTCGATAACAACAAACCATTCTTAAATCTTAAACTTTAAAATTATGCGTGGCGTTAACCGTGTAATGTTGATTGGCAATTTGGGTAAAGACCCTGATATGCAAACTTTGGAAGGTAATATTGGAGTTGCTAAATTTCCGTTAGCTACTACAGAAACTTTTAAAGATCGTGGTGGCAAACTAATAAGTCAAACTGAATGGCACACTGTGGTTCTTTGGCGAGGACTAGCAGATCTTGCATCAAAATATTTACATAAAGGAAGTCTCGTATATATTGAAGGTCGCCTTCGTACCCGTAGTTGGGAAGACAAAGAAGGCAGACACAAATATGCAACCGAAGTAGTAGGTGATAATTTAATTATGCTGGATAAAAGAACAGATAGTGGAGGTACCACACATCAGGAACCTGGAGTTGAAGGAACGGAAATTCTACCTCCCCCTGACACAGATGGAGAACTCAATTTATAATTTACATTGAAGTAAAACCATATTTTTGTATTACAATCGAAAGCAGGTCGTATCCTGCTTTTGTAATTTTATTTAAACCAAAATTGTTTTTAATTGGATAGCTTCTCGCTGATTAATTTGATTCATCCACAACCACTTTATATTTTACTGGCTGGCAATGCCAATGCTTTAATATTGCCTGTAATACTTCTTGCTGTTTTATTATTAATGTCTTTTGCTGTGTCAGGTGCTGAAGTTGCTTTTTTCTCCCTCAACAGTAAAGACATAAATATGCTGAAAACGAAGCAGCATGATGCTGCCAAACGAATCATCAATTTATTGGATGAACCAAAAGAAGTTTATGCCACCCTCCTTATAGCTGGCACTTTTATCAACATTAGCATAATTGTACTTTTAAATTTTTTGCTTAATAAATTAATTCAGGAAAATAGTGACTTACCATTTCTCAAATTCACTATCAAAGTTATAACGATAGCATTTGTACTTATTTTTTTCGGAAAAATTTTACCTAAAGTAATGGCAACGCAAAATAATCTTCGGTTTGCTTACGATTCTTCTTTTTTCATTGATGCTCTTCACTTGTTGATGCGCCGCGTTAGCAGATGGGTGGTTTCACTGGCAGATGGTATCGGAAAAAGATTGGGTGCTGATATAAGTGAAGCAGTAAGCATACGTGAATTAGATGCAGCAATAGATATTAAAACGGATGATGAAGCTTCGCAGGAAGAAAAAAATATAATGAAGGGTATTGTGAAATTTGGGAACATTTCCGTTAAACAGATTATGCAAAGCCGATTAGATATAAATGGCATTGATCACAATTCATCGTTTAAACAATTGTTACAAAAAGTAGAAGAACTTCATTATTCAAGACTACCGGTTTATAAAAATAATATTGATGAAGTAGCAGGCATCATCTACTCAAAAGATTTAATTCCGCATCTTGATGAATTGGAAGAGTTTAACTGGCATGTATTGATGCGTCAACCCTATTTTGTTCCCGAAACAAAATTGATTGTTGATTTATTAAAAGAATTTCAGCAAAAACGAATTCATTTTGCCGTGGTGGTAGACGAGTTTGGCGGAACAAGTGGTATTGTAACATTAGAAGATATTATGGAAGAAGTAATAGGCGAAATAAAAGATGAGTTTGATACCGAAGAAAGCAGATTTAAAAAAATAGATGAAAATAATTATGTGTTTGAAGGAAAAACAATGATCAATGATATATGCCGTACAATGAAAATATCACAAGATACTTTTGATCAGGTAAAAGGTGAAAGTGAATCATTAGCTGGATTGGTTCTTG
Source organism: Bacteroidota bacterium (assembly GCA_031423175.1). GTDB lineage: Bacteria > Bacteroidota > Bacteroidia > Chitinophagales > Chitinophagaceae > VBAR01. Next base: position 699 of record JANPEU010000109.1, on the reverse strand, counting down.
AACTGCATGGTGAAATTCCGGGGGAGAATGAAGTAGTGTCTTGCGGCGATTTTCGATTTACGATTATTGAGAAAAAACAAAACCGGATTCAATTAGTTCAAATTACTACCGTTCCTAAATAATAAGTTATTCTTCTATGAAAAACATATTTACTTTCTGCTCTTTGCTTTTTGTAATTTGCTTTTTTTCCTGTAACAGCAACTATACTTATAAAAAACGTGGCTATTTTAAAATAGATTTTCCCAAAAAAGAATACAAACTATTTGATGCGCCAGGTTATCCTTATTCTTTTGAGTATCCCGTTTATGCAAATATTACAAAAGACTCAACCTTTTTCGGAGATGTAACTGAAAACCCATGGTGGATTAATATTGATGTACCCCAACTCTCTGGCAGAGTATATGTAAGTTATAAAGAAATCAATAACAGAAATAAATTTGATTCATTACTCAACGATGCTTTTAAACTAACCTATATGCGGCATAGTACAATTGCAAGTGGCCGTGATGATAGTTTAATGAAAACTGAAAACGGAGCCGAAGGATATTTTTTTAAATTGTATGGAAATACGGCAACTGCCAATCAATTTTTTCTTACCGATTCTTCAAAACATTTTCTCCGCGGTGCTCTGTATTTTGATGCAGCACCCAACGAAGATTCTTTAAGCATTGTAAATGATTTTTTAAAACAGGATTTATA
>JANPEU010000108.1:0-5990 GCA_031423175.1 Bacteroidota bacterium | reverse complement strand
CTTTGCGCTCCCAAAAACAATATGTCCAAACAGGCTTTAATTAAACAGGATGGAGTTATAACAGAAGCACTTTCAAACGCTATGTTTAAAGTGAAGCTGGAAAACGGACATGAAATATTGGCAACCATCTCGGGAAAAATGCGGATGCATTATATCCGCATTCTACCAGGAGATAAAGTAGGGGTGGAGATGAGTCCGTATGATTTGACAAGGGGAAGAATAATTTTTAGGTATAAATAATCGTCGGGTTTGTATCTATAGTAGCAGTCGGGTTTACCCCGACAGAATAAAAAAAAGAAATTATGAAAGTAAGAGCATCTATTAAAAAGCGCAGTGTTGATTGCAAGATTGTTCGCCGCAAAGGTATCTTGTATGTAATTAACAAAAAAAATCCACGCTTTAAGCAGCGTCAGGGTTAATTAATAAAAAAAACAAAAATCAAGATACAAGAAGCAAATTGGTCCCGAAATTTCGGGATGATTCTTGGAATTTAAAACAAAACAAATATGGCTCGTATTGCCGGTGTTGATTTACCAAAACAAAAAAGAGGCGAAATAGGATTAACCTATATATATGGTATCGGTCCCTCTACCGCTAAATATATTCTTGACAAGAATAGCATTGATCGTAATAAGAAAGTGAATGACTGGAATGATGATGAATTAAATGCTATCCGTACTACCATTACAGACGAACTGAAAGTGGAAGGTACATTACGTAGCGAAGTTCAAATGAGCATTAAGCGTTTGCTTGATATTGCTTGTTATCGTGGTCTTCGTCATCGTAAAGGGTTACCGCTACGTGGACAAAGAACAAAAACCAATAGCCGTACAAGAAAGGGTAAACGTAAAACAGTTGCCGGCAAGAAGAAGGCACCGAAGAAATAATCCTTCGCTTTGCTCAGGATGACAAACATGTTATTCCGGGCGGCAGCGATGAAAAGACTTATATTATTTGAATCAGCACCGGATCGCTTCATAAGTCAGCAGGAGGGTTGATTCAGTCCGCCAGAGGCGGATATTTTAAAAAACAAAAGATTACCTCAGAACAAAAATTATGGCAAAAGCACAAGTACAAAAGCCGGAAAGCGCAAAAGCAGCGGCAAAGAAAAGAGTTGTAAAAATTGATTCGTATGGTGATGCTCATATCACAGCAAGTTTCAACAACATTATTATCAGCCTTACAAATAAAACCGGTCAGGTGATAAGCTGGAGCAGTGCAGGTAAAATGGGTTTTAAAGGTTCTAAAAAGAATACCCCTTATGCAGCCCAGATGGCAAGTGCCGATGCAGCAAAGAAAGCATTGGATGCTGGAGTAAAAAGAGTGGATGTATATGTGAAAGGTCCGGGTTCTGGTCGTGAAGGCGCAATCCGTGCAATATCTCAATCTGGTATCGAAGTGGTGATGATTAAAGACATCACACCCATGCCACATAATGGTTGCCGTCCACCAAAGAAAAGAAGAGTTTAACCCCCAAATCCGCCAAACGGCGGACCAAGGAAAAACATAGTTGAGCCAAATTGGTTTCATTTATTAAAAGGGTACACGATTAATTTTTTTAAAGCTTTTTACCGATCGTCGTACCGCATTCTAAAAAAGCTTAAATGAAAAAAAACAATGGCACGTTACACTGGTCCTAAGACCAAAATCTCCCGTAGATTCGGTGAGCCTATTTTAGGTAATGGTAAATGGCTGGATAAAAACAGCAACCCTCCCGGTCAGCATGGTGGCACTAAAAAGCGTAAAACTTTAGGTGAATACGCCCTGCAACTTCGTGAAAAACAAAAAGCCAAATACACGTATGGTGTGTTGGAAAAACAATTCCGCAAAACATTTGAAGAAGCAGCACGCCGTAAAGGTGTAACAGGTGAAAACCTGATTAAATTGCTTGAAGCAAGATTGGACAATATCATTTTCAGAATGGGTATTGCACCATCCCGCCCGGCTGCACGCCAGTTAGTAAGTCATAAACACATTGAAGTAAATGGTGAAGTAATGAATATTCCTTCTTACCAAATGAAAGCAGGTGATGTAATTACTTTGAAAGAAAAAAGTAAAGGCAATGTGGCTGTTACAGGTGTGATAAAAGGGAAAAATCCAAAGTTCGGCTGGATAGACTGGAATGAAACTGATCTTAAAGGAACTTTTCTTACGTATCCCGAAAGAGAAAATGTTCCGGAGAATATTAAAGAGCAGTTGATTGTCGAGTTGTATAGTAAATAAAACAAGTCAGAGTTACAATTTTAAATTTCAAATTTTAAATTTCAAATTAATATGGCAATATTAAATTTCCAGAAGCCTGATAAGATCATCTTACAAAAGGCAAATGATTTTGAAGCTCAGTTTGAGTTTCGTCCTTTGGAACCCGGTTTTGCAGTTACGATTGGTAATGCACTACGTCGTGTGTTACTTAGTTCATTAGAGGGTTATGCAATTGTGGGGGTTAAAATTGATGGCGTGGATCATGAGTTTGCAACTATGAAAGGAGTAAGCGAAGATGTGGTAGAAGTTTTTTTGAACCTGAAACAAGTACGATTTAAAAAAATAGTTGATCATGATGTGGCAAATGAAAAAATCATTTTGTCAATAAGAAACAGAACCGAATTTACAGCTGGTATGATTGGCGAAAACACACCAAGCTTTCAGATTATGAATCCTGAGCTGCTTATTTGCACATTGGATTCTTCCGCTAAAATGGATATTGAATTAACTATTGGTAAAGGTCGTGGTTATGTTCCTGCAGAAGATAACAAACCAAAAGAAGCCGTGATGGGTTACATTCCAATTGATTCAATTTACACTCCGATAAAGAATGTAAAATATACAATTGAAAATACTCGTGTGGAGCAGCGTACCGATTTTGAAAAATTGATCATGGAAGTTACTACCGATGGTACTATTCATCCGGAAGAAGCTGTAAAACAGGCAAGCCGCATTTTAATTCAGCACCTGATGATCATCACAGATGAGAATATCACGTTTGATAATAAAGAATAGAAAAAAGAAGACCTGGTGGACGAACAAACTTTGCAATTGCGCAAAGTATTGAAAACGCCATTGGAAGACCTGGATCTATCTGTACGTGCTTTCAATTGTTTGAAAGCTGCAAAAATCAATTCACTCAGCGAGTTGGTTCAGTACGAGCAGGAAGACCTGATGAAGTTCCGCAACTTTGGTCAAAAATCTTTGGCTGAAATTGAGCAGGTATTAATTGAAAGAGGATTGGGATTTGGAATGGATTTAGCGAAGTTGGGTGTTGATAAAGAAGATTTCTAAACCCCCATCCCCTAAAGGGGAGTGAAGGAAAGTTCTTAAAAAAAAATAGATTTCATAACATCGTTCTTATACCCCTTTAGGGGATAGGGGCGTAGGCTGCAATTCCTGACACGGTGTAGCTGAATTAAAACTTAAACGTCATGCGGCACGGAGACAAAATTAAAAATTTAAGCAGAACAAAAGCTCACAGAGAAGCTTTGTTAAGCAATCTTGCTATTGCGTTGATTACACACAAAAGAATTGTAACAACAGTAGCAAAGGCAAAAGCTTTGCGTGTATATGTAGAGCCATTGATCACAAAAAGTAAAGAAAACACAACGCATCAGCGCCGGGTGGTATTTAGTTATCTTGGCGATAAAGATGCTATTACTGAGCTTTTCAGTACGATTGCAACAAAAATTGCAGGTCGCCCTGGTGGTTACACCCGTATCATTAAATTGGGTGCAAGAGTTGGTGACAATGCAGAAACTGCAATGATCGAATTGGTTGACTTCAATGAAATTTACGGTAAGGGTAAAGGCGAAGCAACAGATACGGCTAAGAAAACAAGAAGAAGCCGTACTAAGAAAACGGATGCAGAAGTGGTAGTTACAACTGAAGAAACGAAAGCACCCGAATAAATTGAACAAATCAGTTAATTATAAAAGGCAAAATCGGTTTACGGTTTTGCCTTTTTTCATTTTGTGAAAAACTATTCCGGTAAAATTATTATTCATTTGCTTTCTTTGCAAAACTTTTATAACGAATGTCAGACAATCAACTCCCCGCCGTATTACTACTTGCAGATGGAACGATAGCTCATGGTAAAGCATTCGGTTTTACAGGAACGGCTACCGGTGAAATTTGTTTTAATACCGGAATGACCGGATACCAGGAAGTATTTACCGACCCAAGTTATTTTGGACAGATTCTAATTATGAACACCGTTCATGTAGGTAACTATGGGGTGAAAGATGCAGATGTTGAATCTTCCTCTGTAAAAATTTGTGGATTGATTGGCCGCAATCTGGAAGATACCTATTCACGTAAGCAGGCGAATGGATCATTAGATGAATATTTAAAAGCAAATAAAATTGTTTGTATCGAAGGGGTAGATACAAGAGCTTTAGTAGCACATATAAGAACTAAAGGGGCAATGAATTGTATTATATCCTCTGCAATATCAGATATAGAAAAACTGAAAGAAGAGTTAAAGAAAGTTCCAAGTATGGATGGATTGGAACTAGCCTCACAAGTGAGTACAAAAGAAACTTATGAAATGGGTGACTCAACTTCTGCTGTAAGAATTGCAGTTCTGGATTATGGAGTTAAACAGCATATTTTACAATGCATGGTTGAACGAGGCGCCTACGTAAAAGTTTTTCCTGCTAAAACAAAAATTGCCGAACTAAAAGAGTTTAATCCCAACGGATATTTTATTTCAAATGGCCCGGGTGACCCTGCAGCAATGGATTATGCAATTGAAACGGTAAAAGATGTGATGAAAGAAAACAAACCCACATTCGGAATTTGTTTGGGGCATCAATTACTTGCATTAGCAAATGGCGTATCCACTTATAAATTACATCACGGTCATCGTGGATTAAATCATCCTGTAAAAAATTTGATTACGGGTAGAAGTGAAATCACAACACAGAATCATGGCTTTGGTGTAAATCCTGATTCAGTAAAAAAAGCTGAACATATAGAAGTAACTCATATTAACCTCAATGATCAATCCATAGAAGGAATTCGGGTAAAAGGGAAACCGGTTTTCTCCGTACAACATCACCCGGAAAGTACACCGGGTCCGCATGACTCAAGATATTTATTTGATGAATTTATCGGGATGATAAAAAAGAACTGATTATAATTTTGCCATTGCCAGCCCGAAAACAATTAATCCTAATACAAAAAAAGGAATTAGCAATTTTGGGAGGATTTTCTTTTTTATTTCATCGGGGTATTGCATAAAAACCAGTACATGTTTCTGAAAATTTTCTGCACTTCCCACCGTTTTCAAAATAATAAAATAGCTGATTGCAAATAATGGGATAGCTATTAGTTTGCCAATAGACCTACCGGAACTGTAGCCAAAAATACTTCGAATCGGATTTGTTATACTGTTTTCAAATCCCGGCACAAAACTGAAGCAGATCATTAATATTGCAAATAGAAAAAGTATAATTAAAGCTGTGAGAAAAACATTTCCATTCAGCCTCCCCTTATTTCCATCCCTTCCTTTTTGATTAATTTCATAATACTGGCTTCCGTAAAGTGCTTCCAAAAATTTCATTTTTATAAATTTTGTAAAATAAAAATAAGGTAATTGAATTTCCGATAATCAACTGGATGTATTTTTTTTTGATTATTTGACTACATTCGTTCTATGAAAATAGCAATCATCAACGGTCCCAATCTGAATTTGCTGGGTATGAGAGAGACGGATATTTATGGCAACATGTCTTTTGAGAAATATTTGATAGAACTAAAAACAAAATATCCATTAATTGAATGGAGCTATTTTCAAAGCAATATCGAAGGCGAATTGATTAATGAATTGCAGCGTGTAGGTTATGACTTTGATGGAATAATTTTTAATCCCGGTGGTTATACACATACATCTGTAGCGATTGGTGATGCAGTTGCTGCTATCACAACTTCGGTTGTGGAAGTACATATCTCTAATGTGCATGCAAGGGAAGATTTTCGTAAAATTTCTCATGTAAGCGGTA
>JANPEU010000107.1:0-12321 GCA_031423175.1 Bacteroidota bacterium | reverse complement strand
GGAATGAAGATTGTCCAGGATGCTGTCTATAATCATATTGGAACCGATCACTGGATGTTTCGTGATTTACCTGCAAAAGATTGGCTGAATCAATGGCCCGTTTATACAAATACATCTTATAAAGATCAGCCGGTATTCGATCCCCATGCTTCTGCACTCGATAAAAAAAGCTCATTGGAGGGTTGGTTTACGCCATTTCTTGCAGATTTAAATCAACGCAATCCCTATGTTTCAAATTTTCTGATTCAATACGCTGTCTGGACTACCGAAGAATTTGGAATTGATGGCTGGCGGGTGGATACTTATTTTTATAATGATCCAATCTTTCTCAATAAAATAAATGATGCTTTGCTGAAAGAATTTCCAAAGCTTTCGGTTTTTGGGGAGACGGCAGTAAACAATCCGGTAACTACTGCTTATTTTTCTGAAAATAATCTTAATGTTTCTTTTAAGCATAATTGCCCCGGTGTTACCGATTTTCCTGTAATGTTTTCAATTCATAATGCCATAAACCAACCTTTTGGCTGGGACAAGGGAGTGAGTAATCTTTACACTACACTATCGTCAGATTTATTATATAAAAATCCAATGCACAACTGCACATCACTGGACAATCATGACCAGGATCGTTTTTATTCAATTGTAGGAGAAGACCTGCGCAAGTTTAAAATGGGTATTGCATTATTATTTACTGTAAGGGGTATTCCGCAATTATATTATGGGTCAGAGATACTGATGAAAAATACAAGGAACCCAACGGATGCTGAAGTAAGAAAAGATTTTCCGGGTGGATGGCCCGGCGATGCAGTAAATAAATTTGAAGCAGCCAGTAGAACTGCTGAAGAGAATGATGCATTTAATTATGTAAAAGCATTGGCAAACTTCAGAAAAAATTCTTCTGCAATCAAGATTGGTAAAACAATGCAGTATGTTCCTGAGGATGGAGTGTATGTTTATTTCCGGTATAGTGAAAAGCAAACAGTAATGTGTGTTGTAAATTCAAATGATAAACCAGCAACAATCAATCTTTCCAGATTTAATGAACGTATAAATGGATTTACCAAAGCTCATAATGCTGCAACAGGAGTTACGTTTAATCTTGAACCAACAATGACCATAGGAGAAAAATATGTACTGGTTATGGAGTTGAAAAAATAATTATTTACAGAGAAGAAAACCAGATTGATTTGTCCCTGTATTTTTTCCCCCAATCATTAATGGCCTCATCAATTGTTGTGAGCATTTTGCCTGTTGTGGAGTTTTTACCTTTTGATGGTGGTGTTATCCTGGTTATTTCCGCTTCTCCGGTTAATTCCAGTTTGGTGGCAAACCATGTAGTGTAAAGTCTTGGAATAGCAAGGCCTAAAATTGTGCCCGGTAATCCGCTAAAAGATTCCGGCCCTGAAGTAGAAATAATTTCTTCTGTATAAAAAGCAACCACAACAACAGAGTCGCAGATTTTTGTAATCGCTTTTTTACATTCAAGTCCTGCTATTGTTCTTGTTTCCGGTTGAAGCTTCCATTCAAATTGATTAATACTGTCGTTCAATAAATAAAGTTTTTCAAAAATCTGTTTTTGACTTGTTATTATTCCATTCGCGAAATCTTTATAAACTACATTATTTGAACCGGGCGACTCGCCAAAAAAGGCCATTTTGTTATCAGGCTGGTCTTTTGTTTGCCGGTACAAAGATTTATCAGGGCTAAACATAAGTTCAAAATTGTTTACCAGAAATTGCGGAATCATTTTTTTCATCATCTCATCCCAGCTTCCCATTTCTTCTTCTGTGAAATAAAGGCGGTGCACATTTGTCTTTCGCTCAAATGTGATTTTGCCGGAAGCTATGAATTCTGTCTGCATCTGGGCAAAACAATGGGTGCTTAAAATATAAAAAGCCAGGACGTTTAAAATTTTTTTCATGGTAATTATTTTTCTCCGGGATTTTTACTGAAGTTCCATATAAACGTGAATTGAATATACCTCCGCAACACTTCATAAGTTCGTTCTGAGATATAATTAGAAGTCGTCGTCCGGTCAAACCCGATTTTCTGATCCAGAATGTCAAAAGCCTCTAATTTCAGTTCTCCTTTTTTCTTCATTACTTTCATGTTTATATAAGCTGACCAGTTATAAACATTATTGTTTTTATCAAATGCATCTGTCTTTTCCCTCAGGTTAATATTCACATTAGTGCCAATGTTGTATTTTTCTTTATTGAAATATAAGCCAACACCCAGGTTGTGGTTTTGTGTCCAGAAAGAAGTTTTTCGTGTGCTGATTGAACTTTTATTTAACTGCCTTCCAAAATCAGCATCGTAATGGACAGAATATTTTTCATTTTTATATTTTGAAATACCGGTACCCAGGCTTGCCCTTATATTATTGCTTGTATTCTTTAAACCATTTACATAACTAATTTGGCGGGACATATTGAATTGTGGTCTTAATCTTAATCCAATATCCGATTTTTTTAATTTATAATGATAATGGGCATAAAGCGAAGTATTGTAACTGCCATTGGTATTTAAATATTGCAGGGTTCGTTTACCACCGGCATCTGTTGTCTGGCTTGTTACAATTGCATCATTGGTAAATGAAACATAACCATTCAAAAACAAACTTCTGCCGGTTAGTGTTTTATAATCATTGTACATAAAAGAAAAACTGTTGGTGAAAGCCTGTTTCAAATCCGGGTTTCCAATCGTGATATTCAGCGGGTCAATATTTTCCCGTAAAGGTTGTATCTGGTTGATAGAGGGTGGTTGTGTATTTCCGGTATAGCTCAGGTTTAATCCTTTTTGTGTTCCGAGTTTGAAATTCATACGGGCAGAGGGAAACAAATTCGTGTAAAGAAATTGATTTACCTGTTTACCGGAAGAATCCTTATGTGTATAAGAAGACCGTCCGATATTCAAACCCGCATTGCCTGTTATTTTTTTACCGTTGAATTGAAATTTAGCGCCACCGCTGTTTGATAATATATTCAATGAATACCGGTTGCTGAATATTGTATTGTAATTTTCATATTTACCGGTATTCGTTTTATCAAATGTTTTCTGATCATTCAGCGTGTTATTAAGCCCGAATGTATAATTGAATTCCATGAGTATTTTTTTGGTCAATGGTTCTGTATATACAATTCGTGACTGTGATTTTTTATTAAGCCCGGTATTTTCTTTGTACTGTTCAAGCGAATCCTGGTTAATGATTTGCCCTGAATTATCATAGAAGTCAGTATAGGAATTAAAATAACCGTTGCTGTTTTTATTCCCGGATTTATAAGAGCCTGACCAGGAAATTGTCCGGCCTGTTTTCTTAAATTTTTTCTTGAAAAGGAAACTTCCCATTAGCGATTCATTCTTGTTGCTGGTTGTATAATCTCTTTTGTTTCGGTTCACAGCATGCTGATCTTCATCATTGGCTCCGGAGTTGGTAAATTGTTCTTTAGTAGATTTTGCTTTTAGCCCGTTCAACCGGATGGTCAATGAGGTTAATGAATCTATTTGTATTGAATACTTGCCGGTAAATAATTGTCTTGTTTCATTTGAAATATTTCTGTGATTTTCGAAATTGTAGTAAGCTGAATCAGGTAATATATATTTATTTAATGAACTACCGGCAGCATCGTTCAGCTGGCGTTTATAACTATAGTTCCCATTGATATGAAATTTATCTTTATTCCATTTATTACTGAAATGGGCCCCGCTTTTTATAGTTCGGGGTACACCTTCACCCCAATAGCTATCCCCCCAATCAGAAAAATCATTATCATAATTATCATTTGTAACCATTATGTACCCTGCGCCCATTTCCACATCTCCATCACCAAAACCATCGCCTCCGCCAAATTTTTCGCCGTCTTCCCATCCTAAACCTGTTTTCCCGGTATTAGATAAAATGCCATACACAGAAGCTTTCTTTTTCCCTTTAAATAAGTTGAACATTGCTTCTTCATTGTATCTGTTACGGGTACCTGCGCCGGCAGAAATTTTTCCAAAGTATCCTTTCTTTTTATCATCTTTTAAAACCAGGTTCAGGGTTTTGCTTTTCACCCCATCATCCACACCTGTAAATTCTGCCTGGTCGCTTTTCTTATCAAATGCCTGCACTTTATCAATAGCATCAGCTCTCAGGTTTTGTGTAACCATAGCCGGATCATCGCTAAAAAATTCTTCACCATCCACCAATACACGTTCCACTTTTTGCCCATGTGCAGTTATCTGCCCGTTACGGTCTACTTCAAGACCCGGCATTCTTTTTAAAAGTTCCTGAACATTTGCCCCTTCCGATACTTTAAAGCTATCCGCTTTATATTCAATTGTATCGCCTCTGATAACTATAGCCCTGTTTTGCCTTAAAACAATTTCTTCAAGCAATTTGCTGGCAGAAATGATGTTTAATTTTCCAAGGTCATTTGTTTCATTTTCTTTTATTTCAATTTTATCGGTATAGCCTGCATACTTCGGTCTTGTAACCATTAAAATATAATTGCCGGGTTTTACTCCCTGCATAAAAAAAGTACCATCAGGTTTAGTGCGGGTAAAGCGGGTGAGAACAGAATCTTTGGTGCGGAGAAGACTCACAACAGCATTGCTGAGATCTTTTTTCTCAATAGAATCTGAAACCAATCCTTTGACAGAAGTTGTTTGTGAAAATGCAGAAGTTGATAAGGTTAATATCAGCAGGCTGAAAAATAATTTTCTCATGGCTGGCTATACGATTTAGGTTAACAGGCAGTGGTTTTTCAGAGGATGGATTTAGAAACAGTCAGCTAAATTCAGACATCAAACCGGAAACTGAACAAAATAGGCTTTAATTTTACGTTAAAGGACGGTATATTACATCAACGGTAACAGCAACGAATCTTGTATGAGTGAAAAAATAAAAAAATCCACAAAGAAAGAAGAAAAAAAAATGTCAACCACAGTGCCGAAAAAGATAGCTAAGAAAAAATTTGAGGAAGAAAATTTTGTTGACACTTCAAAAGCAGTTTGGAATTACTCTTTACTTACAGATGAAGATGTAAGAAATTATCAACAGGGCACCCATTATAGTTTATACGAAAAAATGGGTTCTCATTCCATTGAAGTAAATGGAACCTGGGGAATGTATTTTTGTGTATGGGCTCCTAACGGAACTTCAGTATCTGTAATCGGAAATTTTAATAGTTGGTATCCGCACCTGCATGAGTTATATCCGCGTTGGGATAAAAGTGGAATATGGGAAGGATTTATTCCGGACTTCAGAGTAGGTGAAGTATATAAATATCATATTGTAGGTTATAAAAAAAGAGAACAGGATAAAGGTGATCCCTTTGCAAATTTTTGGGAGAAGCGGCCGCTTACTGCAAGCATTTCCTGGGATCTGCATTATGATTGGAATGACGCTACGTGGATGAAGAAAAGAAAAAAACATAATTCACTCGATGCACCCTGGAGTGTATACGAAGTGCACCTGGCAAGCTGGCAACGACCTGATAAAAATGACGAAGAATCTTACAATACATACGAACAGTTAACTGAACGCTTAGTTCCTTATGTAAAAGAAATGGGGTTTACACATGTGGAGCTGATGCCGGTAATGGAACATCCATATGATGGTAGCTGGGGTTATCAATGCTGTGGATTTTTTGCAGCCACATCCCGGTTTGGAGATCCGCAGGGATTGATGCGGTTAATAGATGAATTTCACAAAGAAGGAATTGGTGTGCTATTAGATTGGGTGCCTTCACATTTTCCATACGATGCACATGGACTATTTATGTTTGATGGTACGCATACGTATGAATATGCTGATATGCGTAAAGGATTTCATCCTGACTGGAACAGCTATATTTTTAATTATAAAAGAGGCGAGGTAAAATCTTTTCTGATCAGCAGTGCCCGATATTGGTTTGATAAATTTCATATTGATGGCATACGTGTGGATGCTGTTTCATCAATGCTGAAATTAAACTATTCACGAAAGCATGGGCAGTGGGAGCCGAATGAGCATGGTGGTGACGGTAACCTGGAAGCTATTGCATTTATAAAAGATTTAAACCAAACCATTTTCCGCGATTTTCCGGATGTACAAATGATAGCAGAAGAAGCAACCGACTGGCCGGGTGTAAGCAAACCAACAACCAGCGATGGATTAGGTTTTGGCATGAAATGGATGATGGGCTGGATGCATGATACACTTGATTTTTTTAAATTCGATCCATTGCACCGTCAACATCATCAGGATAAATTTTCGTTCAGCATGATGTATTTCTATGATGAAAATTTTATGTTACCATTCAGCCATGATGAAGTAGTACATGGCAAAAGCCCCATGTTGTATAAAATGCCGGGAGATGAATGGCAGAAATTTGCCAACCTGAGATTAATGTACACCTATATGTGGACACACCCTGGTGCAAAACTTTTATTTATGGGTTGCGAATTCGGACAAACCAATGAATGGAATTATAAAAGCGAATTGGATTGGCAGTTATTACAATTTGAACCTCATAAATTATTAAAAAATTGTGTTACCGAATTAAATGGCTTATTAAAAGATGAACTTGCACTGTACGAAAATCAATTTAATATTAATGGGTTTGAATGGGTTGATTTAAATCACCGTGCCGAAGGTGTAATTGTTTACAAACGAAAAGGCAAAAAAACAAAAGATGATTTATTGATTATTTTAAATCTTACACCGGTGGTACGAAATAATTGGGAAATACATGTATCGGGTAAAAAATATACAGAAGAAATATTCAATTCCGATTCAAAGAAATTTTATGGAACAGGCAATGTATTTAATCCTGAAATAATAACTGAACTCACAGACAAAAAAGATAAATGGTATAAAATAACCATTAACCTTCCACCATTAGGAGCAGTTATATTGAAATAATTTTAAATCTGTCACTGGGGAAAGAGGGTAGGACTTAACAGAGTTTTGTGTAATCCTCCATATCTTTTTTTCATCTCCTAGTTAAATTTCATTCACCCAGCATAGCTGCTAATGCAAGTAATTCTTCTTTTTTATAACTATCTTTTTCTGAGGTAAAACATTTTGAATATTCTTCCAATAAAAACTGGATAATTTTTTTATTTCTTAAGGGTTTGAAATACACACCCACCGGGGGAACAGCGATTCGTTTAAAATAATTTTCAACATCCGTATGTGTAAATACCTGTCCGGATGATGGATCAATAAAAAATTCAATTTTATTAATAGGGTTAGGGAGGTTTTCATCTGAGTAACCCGGTTTAAAATAGGCAAGCACAGATTGCTTAGGAATATTGATTGCCTTTACAGGAATATCCAGCAATTCACATAAGGCTAAATAAAGTACACCATTAGCAGTCTGGTTTCCTCTTTTTGTTTCCAGTACTTTATGAATCAGAAAATCGTTGGGTTCTTTATAATTTACTTCATGCCCTTTGAATCCAAAATAACTGTAAAGAATACTGGACACAATATTTATTTGCTCAAGCGGTGTCAGATAGTTATTCAACTCAAGCCAGATATTCCGCCTTATTTTTTCTATTTCCTGGTAAACAATTGTATTGCTCATATCAGGATATGCAAATTTGCTTACCAATAACGCTCCAGCCATTAAATCAAAATGACCTGTAATATTCCACTGATGAAATTCACTATACAAATCCCGGTAATGTAGTTTATGAATGATGATTTCAATGCGGCCTTGTATTTCTTCATTGGGAGTTGTTTCCCATAAATGTTCAAGATTGGGGATTATTGGTTTGCCATAGTCAACAATTTTTTGAGTTACGGCATCAAAGACTTCCAGATCGGGATCGTCTATCAAATGTAAAAGGGCATTTATTTCGTTGGTGGTTTCCATGATATTGTTAGAGACACAATATCCAACCAGAAAGTCGTATTCTATTCCATGTCTTTTCCACAGGTGGGGAGAAGCAAGCTTTGACTAAAAATTAAAATACTGACTGCCGGCAAGCAAGTGTAAAATTTAATCTTTAACAAACAATGCTTTCAACTCAGAGGCATCATTCGCTTTCATTTTTCCGCCAAGTATTAATCGTATTTGTCTTCTTCTCAAAGCACCTTCATACAATTTTTTTTCTTCATCATTTTCAGGAATCATTTGTTCAATTACTCTGGGTTTTCCGTTGGGATCAAGAGCCACGAAAGTATAATAAGCCTCGTTACTTTTATATTTATATTGATGCAATACATCTTCTCCCCACACATTCATATGTACCTCCATCGAAGAATTAAATGCCCGGGACACTTTTGCTTCTATATGAACCACATTACCCAATTTTATAGGTGCTTCAAAGGAAATATTATCAACTGACGCTGTAACTACGGGTGCATTACAATGTTTCATAGCTGCAAGTGCCGCGGCTATATCCATCCAGTACATCAGGCGGCCACCCATTAAATTACCAAACAAATTTGTATCGTTTGGTAAAACCAATTCAGTCATAATCACCAGACTTTCTGTTGCTTTTTTATTTTCCATTTATAAAATTTGCACAAAGATAATGGAGTGAGTGTGTATTGGGCAATCGATTTAAACTGATGATAATAATCATATTTATTTTATTGCTGTCATCCATTACTTTTGCCCATAATAATTGCCAGTTATGAATCAAAAGTCTGTTATATCATTTGACAACACCGAATTAGCTTTCAAGTATAAATCGGATGCCGCATTAAGTAAAGCTCAGTTTCTTTTTTCATCCATGGGTAAACCCTGGTTGGTAAAACTGGGATTAAAAATTACTCCCATTGCTATCCGATGGAAATTCCCTTTTACCAAAACAATAATACGTTCAACAATTTTTCAACAGTTTGTTGGCGGTGAAACGTTGGAACAAACTTCAACAGTCGCTGATAAACTTTCAGCTTTTCATGTAAATGTGATTTTAGACTATGGTGTAGAAGGCGGAGATGATGGTGAACCGGGTTTTGAAAAATCAGCAGAAGAATTTATCCGTGTGATTAATTATGCTGCTACCCAAAAAAATATCCCATTCATGAGTATAAAAGTTACCGGAATGGCGAGGTTTGCGTTGCTGGAAAAAATAGATGCTATCATGAATACGGTTGATGGCACATTGATGAAACGGTATCTGAAAGTCCTGGATGAATTACCTGCAAATGAAAAAGAAGAATGGCATCGTGTACGTCTTCGATTAGTACATATTTGCGAAATAGCTGCAGAAAAAAATATTGGCGTATTAATAGATGCAGAAGAAACCTGGATACAGGATCCTGTGGATGCCCTCACCATATTAATGATGGATACGTTTAATAAAACAAAATGCGTTGTCTATAACACTTTGCAGCATTACCGTCATGACCGTTTACAATTTTTAAAAGATTCGTACGACGCAGCTGTAGAAAGAAACTTTATTCTTGGCGCTAAATTAGTTCGCGGTGCCTATATGGAAAAAGAAAGAAACAGAGCTGTAGAAATGGAATACCCATCGCCCATACAACCGGATAAGGAAAGTACTGACCGTGACTATAACGCCGGAGTTGAATTTTGCATCGAACATATTGATCGTATTGCGGTGATCATTGCTTCGCATAATGAATACAGTAATTTGTACCCGACAGAGCTTTTACAAAAAAAAGGTTTATCATTCAATCACCCACATGTACATTGGAGTCAGTTGTATGGTATGAGCGATAATATTACTTTCAATCTTGCTTATGCAGGTTGCAGTGTAAGTAAGTATCTTCCTTTTGGTCCCATAAAAGATGTAATACCTTATTTAATGCGGCGTGCACAGGAAAATAGTTCGGTGGCCGGACAAACGGGTAGAGAACTAGGTTTGATAAAAAAAGAATTAACGAGACGGAAAAAATAACAAATCGATTTGATTGCATGTAAAATATTCTTTTAAAAAACTTTATGAAAAACATTTTAGCTATATTCTTTTTAGTTGCATCTTTTTTTTCAGCAATAGCACAGGATAGTGAAAAAATTGAAAATTTAATTCAGGAAGGAATTGCACTACATGATAAAGGTTATTATTCGGAGGCAATTAAAAAGTACAATGCAGTGCTGGGTTTAGATAAAAATAATTTCGATGCAAACTATGAAAAATCTTATTCGTTGTATGTAATGGGAAAATTGAAAGAGGCTGCATCAATTTCAAAAGATTTACTGAAAAAATTTTCTGATCATCCGGGTACTAAAGCTTTGTATATCCAGTACGGAAGCATACTGGATGATTTAGGAAAAGGAAAAGAAGCAATCGAAATTTATGAAGAAGGCATTTTGAAATTTCCTGCCGAGTATCTTTTATATTTCAACAAAGGCCTTACTCAGCAAAAAATGGGGGAAAATACTGAAGCATTACTGAGTTATGAAAACTCGCTGAAACTAAAACCCCTTCATGCAACTTCTAATTATAATACCGGGTTTTTAATTCAAAAACAAAATCGTATTCCGGCATTTCTTGCTTATGCCACATTTCTTGCAATAGAGCCAAATACGAAACGATCAAAAGATGGGTTTGATAAAATAAATCAGATCATGGGCTTAAATATTAAAAAAGAAGGAAATAGCACCGCCCTTCTTCTTGACCCTTCAGCATTAGGTGATAAAAAAAATAAAACAGAAAATGATTTTAGTTCGGTTGAAATGCTATTCTCTTTGCTTTCCATTTCTGATAACAGTAAGGAAATAGACAGTATTGCATCAACGTCAGCTGATAAATTGAGTTTAAAAATCCAAATGCTTATCAATTCCCTTTCCAATAATAAAAAAGATGGCATCGGTTTTTATTGGGAGCATTATGTTCCCTTTTTCGAAGCCATGAAGGAAAATAAGATGGTTGCCACACTTGCTCATTTAATTTATAAACCAGCAATGGAAGCGGAGAGTGATCGTTGGCTGGAAAAAAATGATAAAGCCATTGAAGAATTTAACGACTGGTTGAAAGCGTATAAATGGGGTAAGTAAATTTATCAACACTTTGCACATATTTTTCGCCACCCCATCTCTAACTTTATGGGACAATCACATTTCCTTATCTTGCACTTATGCAACAATACCTCGATTTATTAAAACATATTTTACATACCGGAACAGAAAAAACGGATCGTACAGGTACCGGAACGAAAAGTGTATTTGGGTATCAGATGCGATTTGATTTGCAAAATGGATTTCCATTAGTAACTACTAAAAAAGTTCATCTGAAAAGTATCGTGCATGAGTTACTTTGGTTTTTGAAAGGTGAAACCAATATTGCTTACTTAAAAGAAAATAACGTAAAAATCTGGGATGAATGGGCAGACTCAGATGGTGAATTGGGTCCTGTATATGGAAAACAATGGCGCAGTTGGTCCGTAGCATCCAGTGGAGAAGGTGAAGAAGCAAAAGTTATAGACCAGATAACAGAATTGATAGACCAAATAAAAAAAAATCCAGATAGCAGGCGATTAATAGTAAGTGCATGGAATGTGGCTGAGTTATCGAAAATGGCATTAATGCCATGTCATACTATCTTTCAGTTTTATATTGCAGATGGGAAATTAAGTTGTCAGCTTTATCAACGTAGTGCAGATGTTTTTTTAGGAGTGCCATTCAATATTGCGTCCTATGCATTACTTACGTTGATGATTGCGCAGGTATGTGATCTGCAACCTGGTGAATTCATTCATACGTTTGGTGATGTGCATATTTATAATAATCATACTGAGCAGGTAAACGAGCAGTTAAGCCGAACTCCATTCCCCTTGCCAACAATGAAAATAAATTTAGCGGTAAAAAATATTTTTGATTTTAAGTTTGAGGATTTTACATTGGAAAATTATCAGTGTCATCCGGCTATTAAAGCTCCTGTTGCGGTTTAGATAATTTTTAAAAATGATTTATTGACAAATGATTATATCACTCATCGTCGCTGCATCGACTAATAATGTCATCGGAAAAGATGGTAAAATGCCCTGGCATTTACCTAACGATTTAAAACATTTTAAAAATAGTACCTGGGCCATGCCGGTAATAATGGGAAGAAAAACATTTGAAAGTTTGGGCAAGCCTTTGTCGGGACGAAAAAACATTATTATCACACGGCAAAAAGATTATAAACCAGATGGAACAATATCAGTACAAAGTTTAGATGATGCAATATCGGAAGCAAGAAAAATGGATGTGAAAGAGGCTCTGATAATTGGTGGCGGAGAAATTTATAAGATGGCTTGGGAAAAAGCCAACCGGATTTATCTTACAAGAGTGAAATTAGAAACATCAGGAGATACTTTTTTTCCTGCAATACATCCGAATGAATGGAAGCTTACAAGTCAGAAAGATTTTGATGGCGATGAAATAAATTCAC
>JANPEU010000106.1:0-10937 GCA_031423175.1 Bacteroidota bacterium | reverse complement strand
ACCAAAAGAAGACTTGAATATTAATTATACCGGTGGAAGCTTTCATAACAATGGATTGAATATTCAGTTACATACCGGAAATGATAAATTGGCAAACTCCTTTAATATCGGACGGATGACTAAAGATGGCTATCGGAATCATACTCAACTGAAAAGAGATGTGGCCACCTGGCAGCTGCAGTTAAAGACTTCTGCAAAAAATAAATTAGTGTTTAATTTTTTATATGGCAATTTATTTTATGAAACTCCCGGCGGATTAACAAGAACAGAATATAATCTGAATTCAAAATTGGCAAGACCCGCAGCCGGTATATTTCCCTCTGCAGAAACGGCAAAAGCTGCTATCTATCAAAAAATGTTTTTAGGTGGCTTTACAAATCAGCTGGAAATAAATAACCAGTTGAGTAATACAACGACTCTTTATGCAATGCAGGTTGATATAAAAAACCCAACCTTTCGTAATTATGAAAAAAGAGATGAACCCAGTTATGGCGGTCGTACTGTTTTTAAATGGAAACCCTCACCTTCCAATTCAAAAACAACTATCGTGTTTGGTGCAGAGGCACAACGGGGAAATTTTAATATTGTTACCTATACCAATCAGAATGGCACGCCCAATAACTTACTTACCAATGATGCTATTAAAAACAGGAATTTTTTATTCTTTACACAAACTGATTTTTCACTCAAGAATAATTTTACTATTACCGCAGGTGCAAGTTTAAGTGGTTTTAAGGTTGATATTAAAAGATTGAATGTTGCCAATCCTGTAACACAAAGTCGTAGTTATCGTAATGAAATTTCGCCCCGGCTTGCCATTTCAAAAAGAGTAATAAAAGATTTATGGGTCTATGGGTCTGTTGCAAAAGGGTTTTCCCCGCCTACTGTTGCCGAAGTACTTCCATCCACCAGTGTAATAAGCACATCGCTCAATGCCGAACATGGTATTAGTTATGAAACTGGAATAAAATTAACGGGGTTGAAAAATAAAATTTATGCAGAAGCAATTTTTTTCTATTACAAATTAAACGATGCAATCGTACTAAGACGTGATGCGAATAATGCTGACTTTTTTGTGAATGCAGGAAGCACTACTCAAAAAGGATTGGAATGGCAGGTGCAATACATCATCATAAAAAATGAAACGGCTAAGTTGAATAATCTATCGCTGAAAATTTCACATACATTAAATGATTTCAGGTATAAAGATTTTAAACAAGTAACAACTGACTTTTCTAAAAAAGCATTGCCGGGAGTTCCTAAAAATACATTTGCAGCCTTACTTGATATTTCATTAAAGGCTGGGTTGTATCTACACGCCACGTATTATTATGGTGACAAAATTGCACTCAATGATGCAAATACAGAATATGCAACTTCTTATAATTTAATGGCAATAAAGTTTGGCTGG
Organism: Bacteroidota bacterium; assembly: GCA_031423175.1. Classification (GTDB taxonomy): domain Bacteria; phylum Bacteroidota; class Bacteroidia; order Chitinophagales; family Chitinophagaceae; genus VBAR01. The sequence continues at coordinate 9,526 of JANPEU010000106.1, read as the reverse complement.
AAAACAAACAGCCCAACTAAATCAAACTTTGATTTCTTTGCTGGAGTTGACAATCTCCTTGATGAAAAATATAGTTTAGGTAATGATGTAAATGCAGCAGGTGGAAGATTTTTTAATACAGCTGCGGGTATAAATTTTTATGCAGGTATTTCTATACATTTTACAAACTTGAAAAGAGCAAAGCTCTAATTTATTCCTAATTTTTCTAAAAGTATAATTGCCATTTTATAAAATGCCTCGTGGCTGTAACCAGCTATATGCGGGGTAATAAGAACATTGGGTTGTTGTAATAACCAATTGAGTTGTTCCTGTTCTTCGATGGAATATGTTTTTAGTTTTTCATTTTCCAAAACATCCAAAGCTGCTCCTGCAATTTTATTTTCTTTCAACGCATTGATTAATGCTACAGTATCTGTTACCGGCCCCCGACATGTATTCAGCACCCAGGGTTTGTTCTGAAGTGTATTGAAGAAATCTTTGCCCCCCATATGATGTGTTTCATCGGTAAGCGGTACATGAAAACTGATAACATCAGCATAGCGGCAAATCTGTTCCAAATTTGCTTCGCGGATATATTCATTTCCAAAATCAAATTTATATTTATCATAAGCCAGCACAGTAACATGAAATGGCTGCAACAGGTTTGCAAATGCAGAACCAGTATTTCCAAAACCAATAATACCTACTGTTTTACCCGTTAATTCATATCCGCGGTTTTCATTCCGCAGCCATTTACCATCTTTAATCTGTTCATGCGATGCTGCAAGGTTATTCATGAGGCATAAAAGCATACCGAGTGCATGCTCACCAACAGCATTACGGTTTCCCTCAGGGCTACTTACACATTTAATATTTTTGCTTTCTGCATAATCCACATCTATCAATTCCATTCCGCTACCTAATCTTCCAATCCATTTTAAGTGATGCGCTTTATCAATAATTACTTTATCAATTTTTATCCGGGTTGTTACTACCAATCCTTCCACGTCATTTACTAACTCATCTAATTCATCATATGTAATTTCAGGAAGATAAAGTACTTCATAGCCTTTCTTTGTTAACTGGTCCATGAATACCTGATGCGTCTTTGCTGTAATTATTATTTTAGCCATTACTGTTATATCATTTTAAAAGTGAGCTGTGCAAATTCTTTTACGGTCAATTGCTCGGCTCTTTTGTTAAACAACTCATCTTGCAAAAACGCTGCTTCAAACAATCCTTTTACCGGATTTCGCAACATTTTTCTTCTTTGATTGAATGCAGCTTTTACCAGCACAAAAAAATCTTTCTCAGATTTCATTTTCAATTTTTCTTTTACTGGTGTCAACCGTATTACTGCGCTTTTCACTTTTGGCGGCGGCTGAAAACATGCGGGGCTTACTTCAAATAAATATTCAACATCATAAAAAGCCTGAACCAGAACACTCAGCACACCGTATGTTTTATTTCCCTCTTTTGCTGCGGCACGTTGCGCTACTTCTTTTTGGAACATTCCAATTACACAATCCACTTCTTCCTTCCACTCTAATACTTTAAATAAAATTTGTGTTGAAATATTGTAGGGAAAATTTCCAATGATGGTAAATGTGCCTTCAAATGGCTTTTCTATTTCTAAAAAATTTTGATGAATGATTTTATTTTTTAGCTGTGGGAATGTTTTTAAAAGATACTCTACTTTTTCATCATCCAATTCCACGGCTTTAAAGGCTATGCCCTGAATTTGTAATAAATATTTTGTCAATGCACCTCCACCGGGCCCTACTTCCAGTAGCTGATTAAACGGTTTTTGTTGCAAGGCATCAACAATTTTGCGGCATATATTTTCATCTTTTAAAAAATGCTGTCCCAGTGATTTCTTCAGCTTAAACATAAAAGCAAATGTATAGCAAGCGGGGTTATAAAATAAAAACCCCTTCAATTAAGAAAGGGTTTTGTTCAGGATAAAACTCAACGGTTATAACTATTTCGAAATAATTATTTTTTGTATAAATGTATTTTCATCTACAATCATTTTTATAAAATAGGCACCGGGCTGACTATTATCCAGCTCGGGCAAACTGATTGTATTATTTCCTGCATATAAAATTATTTTTTTATGGCTGATCGTTTTACTGTTTATATCAGTTATGATATAAACAGCTTCACCTCCCTTTAAAGAAATAACAGAGGCAAACAATTTTTCTGAAACAGAGGGATTGGGATAAATCAACAACCCACTTTTTATTTCACTGCTTATTCTAACAGTAACAATATTGCTGTAAACAATGCGTCCATTTTTTCCAGAAAGCCGTAGCCGGTAATAAATTATTGTCGAATTGATATTGCTTACATCATGATTTGATGAGTAAGCTATCGTACCGGATTCATCTGACGCATTAAACGCTTCAATTAAAACGAAACTATTTTTATCCAGACTATATTCAAGGGCAAAAGAATTTATTTGCTCATTCTGATTTACCCTCCAGTGCAGGCTTGTTTTATTTTTATTCAATACTGCACTGAAATCTGCAAGATTTTTATCCAGCACAAGGCACATTGTGTCGAGTACAATCGTAACCGTATCTGTTGCAAAAGCGGGGCATTGTGTATGTAACTTCTGTGTTACAATATAAGTACCGGTTGTATCAACCCGAATAGATGGCCCGGTAGTCGAACCTACAATATTTCCGTTTGTTGTAGTCCAATTATAAATTGATGTAGAAATGGGATTGATAACCGTTATATCCGTTACACCTACAGCTCCGCAAAAAATAGGAAGATTTGCGATTGCCTGCGCTGCCGGAAAATCGAACATCCGGAAGGGTGCTACAAAATCCTTTAACTCTGCAGTAAATGAAGTGGAAGCTCTTGTTTTTACAACTACTCTTCTAAAAGGTGAGCTACATCCGTTTGCACTTATGTATGCCGGATCGAGTCCAAGCTTTGTCATGTTTACAGAAAATTCCATAAACTGCCTGGCGATATAGGATGCAATAACAGTATTGTCTTGTTTAACGCAAGAGAAAGGTCCAGTCCATACGCCATTACCACATTGTAATCCTGTATAAAATGTTCCGGCAGTTTTGGGTAATATGCTTGCATATCCATAAACTGCACCGGGACCACCACCATCAAATAATCCACCCCAGTTAAAAAAAGCTGGTGTTATTAATAATGAAGATTGATGTACCCAAATTCTTGCTTCTAGTAATGTGAGTGAAGAACTTCCATATTCCGCAGTAAAAATTATATCGCCGGGAGTTCGGATAGTTCCGTCCGGATTAATTACCCATGAAGTATGTCCCGCATCGGGACCATAGTTTCTAAAAAGTCGTGCTGGCCGGTCATAATAAAAATCGGTTTGATATAATTCAAAATCAAAATAACGATTACCAGTTGTGTTTTCAATTGATATGCCACCAAAAAACCAGAGTGAGTCAGTAACGTTGGGTCCTCCCCTTCTTGCATGTGCAAAGACATCTAAAATATCATTCTTATCAGGAATTCCCTGAGAGATAGGGCATGACCAGTTTACCGGGCTGTCTCCGTTTTTATTACTACCTGAAGCAAATACAGTAGAATCATCTCCATGAAAATCGCGGTTAAAAACTGCATCTAACAATAAACGGTTATTAACTGTTGAATAAGGAGCTTGCCTCATTACCCTGGAAAAAGATAACATTCTTGTACCCGGATTAGAAATGTAAGCAGCTAAAATAGCTGCAGCACCTGTTGTATCAATAATAAATTGACCTGAACCGGCAGTTCCATTATTATACCAATCATCATTACCTGCAGAAACTAATCCATTGAAATAGTTTGCACGTAAATCTGCATCTACACCAAAGTTTGCCCGAATCACAGGCGTTGTTATTTGCGCTTTGATTTCGCTCTGCACAAAAGACAACAAAACAAATACAAAGAGTAAATTTTTTTTCATAGCATATAGTTTAATCACTTACCAACAACCTCTTCGGAGTAAAGAAACAATTGCTGATTAAAATAATTTTTAATCAGCAATTGCATCAAAAATTATTAATGGCTGACAATTTTCACGGTTACGATATCAGAAGTTGACGATCTTGAATCGGAAAACCATGCTGTAATACGATAATGCGTATTGCCGGGCAATACATTCCTATCTGTATATTTAAAAGATCTTGCATCACTACCGGAAACAGAACCGACATATTCCCATACTGAATATGGATCAGCAGGATCCTGATTTGTTTTTTCCAAATCAAACCCAATAAGATTTGTGTTAGCTACCAATCCCCAGGTAATCGTAATACCTTTCCCCTGACGATGACCTCTTACAAAACTAAAATCATTAAAGAAAGCTGACGCAACAATTTGCTTTGAATTAAGAGGCTGAATTTTTACAGATGTAAATGCGGTTGAAAAAACCGAAACAGCTAATGCTGAAATAAGAATAAATTGTTTCATAGAGTTTGTATTTTATATCCCGAAAGTATAATTGTTGCATAGAGCTGTCAACAGACAATATACCTGTCAAATTTGCGTTGCTGAAATAATTTCTTACTTCATCTTTTACCAACAACTGAAGAAATAAAATCAGGAAAGAAACTTTAGTAGTTCAACGGATTTTTTTAAACCGAATTGAAGTAATATTTCTTTTTTTTACATGGTTTATTAAGCCTTAAATTCTGGAAAACATTCTGATTCAATAAAAAAGGCTGCCTTTTAAAAGACAGCCTTGCAACATTAATCGAATGTGGTTATTACTGCTTCTGCAGTTTCTTCACATCATTTATATTTTCTCCGGTTAGTTTAATAAAATATACTTCGGTTGAAAAATTACTTAAATCAATAGAAATAGTATTTACACCCCTTCTCAGCATTGTGTTTTTATTAATCAAAACTCTTCCTGTATTATTGATCAACTGCCAGCTGATTTTCGTATCTAATACAGTTGTGACAGAAACTATGGCTTCTCCTTTTACCGGGTTTGGATAAATAGATTACTCAACTATCCAAAATGTTGTTTTTGAATATAAGATTTAGTTCGTCAGTTTTATTTATACAAGTTTGAAATGAAAAAGGGGCTGAGTAAATACATTTAAGATCTGAGTAACTTTCTTTTTAAAATAAATGTTTCCTCATTCCTAAATTGCATTTCTGTATTTTTATCCATTCTTAACTTAATTCTTGTTATGAGTACATTCGAAAAACCAGTTATAGGTATATCCTGCGGAGATTTAAACGGTATTGGCACGGAATTGATAATAAAAACATTTTCTGATGTTCGGATTCTTGAACATTGCACACCTGTTATTTATGCCTCAGGCAAACTGATTAACTTTTACCGCAAAGCAATGCCCGATGTAAATTTTAATTATCAAAATGTAAAAGATTTAAAATACCTGAATAATAAACAAGTGAACCTCGTAAATTGTTGGGAGGAAGAATTGAATATAACTCCAGGGCAATTAACAGAAACAGGAGGCCGCTATGCAATTATCTCTTTAATAGCCGCAACAAAAGCGTTGAAAGAAAAACAAATTGAAGGATTACTAACAGCTCCCATCCATAAAAAAAATATTCAGTCTGCTGATTTTAATTTTACCGGTCATACTCCTTTTTTAAAAAATTATTTTGATGTTAAAGATGTTGCAATGATGCTTTGTGCCGATAATTTTCGTGTGGCACTCTTAACAGAACATGTACCAATAAGTGATATCCAAAAAAATATTACAAAAGAAGCCATTGTAAGCAAATTGAATATTATAAATGCAAGCCTGCAAAAAGATTTTGGAATAGATAAACCCCGGATTGCTGTATTAGGTTTAAACCCACATGCCGGTGATGAAGGATTGGTAGGTAATGAAGAAGAAACTATTATTAAACCAGCTATAAAAGAAGCAAAGAATAATACTATACTCGCCGTAGGCCCTTTCAGCGCTGATGCATTTTTTGCAAGAAGAAATTTTACAGCATTTGATTGTGTGCTTGCCATGTATCATGACCAGGGATTAATACCATTTAAAACACTGGCTACCGACGAAGGCGTTAATTATACAGCCGGCCTTCCGGCTATACGTACCTCACCCGATCATGGAGTTGCATTTGATATAGCAGGAAAAAACAAAGCGGATACCTCTTCTTTTATAAAAGCATTGTTTGAATGTATAGATATTATCAACCGCAGAAAAGGGTTTTATGAAAACAGGAAAAATCCAATGAAAAGAGTATCACAGCAATTTTTTGCAAATGCAGTGGATGAAAAAATTGAAGAAAATTAATAGATTTCAGCTCATTGATGTCTCTTTAATCGTTTTATTTTACCATAGCATTCTTCAGATATATATTTATATACAACTCCTGCTGGTTGATTTAATCCTCAAAAAAATCAATTATTTATATTAATTGCCCAGTTATCGTAGAATTACTTAGAAAAAAAACGCAAAATAGTTTTGAATTTTCGATAGTAGTATTACTTTTACCCTCCTGACAATTTAATCCTAGTATCCTCCTGAAAAAAATTATGAATACCCAATTTACAATTTACATACACTTTTTTTAAAAAATGACTTAAACATATTTAGGCTACTGCCTGAGTAATGAATTTATTATATATAAATAATTAAAAATTTTCTGGATATCCTTTTTTAAAAACTTAAAATCAAAACAATGAAACAATTCGTAAAATCAGCCTTAGTGGCGGCCGTTGTAACGGTATCAGTAATTTCTCTTTCATCATTTATTTCGCCAAAAAAAGCTACTGTACCAGCTACTACAGATGCTTATTTAATCACTCTGGAGAGCAATGTAGCTGTAGGCTCAAATTTTGAGTGGACCTGGAAACTTACCAACCCCAATCCAGGAAACGGGAATAACGGAACATTACAGAATGTAAGCCATTGGAGTGTACCCCTTGCTCCAATTGCAGAAGCTGCATTGGTATCTTCGCAGTACAGTTTTGATGGAGTAAACTGGTTTAATGCAACTACTGTAGTTGAACGTGACCCAAGTATCAGACAGTGTACTACTGTGGATGTACTAAAATTCGATGTAGGTACTTCTGGTACTGCACCAACTTACTATCGTGCTACTTTTAGCACTGACTTTGTTATTAATCCTTTTGCTACCTCATGGGTTAAAACCGGCGGTGGTTTACAAGGTTGTAACGTTTACTATTTCTCAGGTTTGGGTGCATCACGTGACTAATCTTATTTAATATCTTTTTTAAAAAGGCTGCTTAACTAAGCAGCCTTTTTTATTTTTAATAAATTTTTTTTAATCAACTTATTATTACCCCTATAAAAATTACTGAAAATAGAATGTTTACCATACCATTCTGTAAAATATCTTAAGTGTATTTTCATTCCATTTTAATATGAATTTCAAAATACGGAATATACATTTGCATCATTCTTAAACTTTTTATTTAAAAAACAATCCCCATGAAACAAATCAACAAGACATTTTTATTTACTGCAACAATTGCTGTTTTCGCAATCGGCCTTTCATCTTTCAATTCATTAAACAAGAAAGCAAATCCACCCGCATCTGCTTACACTATTTCATATCTGGGTACAGAATTGGTAAATAATAATTATCAGTGGACCTGGAGCGTAGTTAATCCAAATCCGGGAAATGGAAATAACGGCACTTTGCAGAATATTAGCCATTGGAGTGTGCCACTTTCTCCTATAGCTGAAGCAGCTTTGGTATCTGCTCAGTATAGTTTTGATGGTGTAAACTGGCTTAATGTAACTACGGAAGTAGAACGTGATCCAAGTATCAGAATGTGTACAACTGTAGATGTTCTTAAATTCAATATCGGCTCTACTGGTTCGGCACCAACTTACTATCGTGCTACTTTTAGTACAGATTTTTTATTAAACCCGTATGCTACATCATGGATCAAAACAGGTGGTGGCTTACAAGGTTGTAACGTTTACTATTTCTCTGGATTAGGAACTACACGTGACTAAGCTAACTTAATAATTAATTTAAAAAGGCTGCTTTTGAAGCAGCCTTTTTTTATATCAAATAAATTGTTTCTCAAATCAACTACGTATTACTTCTTTTAAAAAAATAGTACAAATAGAATTTCTACTAAACTTTGATACTACAATTTCCCAAGTGTATTATCATTCGAAATTAATATGAATTTCAAATTCCTGTTTCTACATTTACATCAGCATCAAAATCTTTTACCCTAAAAAAAACAATACCCATGAAGCAACTTGACAAAACATTTTTTATTTCAGCAGCAATTGCTGTATTAACAATTGGCCTTTCTTCTTTTAGTTCATTAACAAAGAAATTAACTCCACCAGTATCTGCTTATACAATTACTTTTCTGGGAAAGGAAGCTCTAAATGGTAATTATCAGTGGACCTGGAGTGTAGTTAATCCAAACCCGGGAAATGGCAGTAACGGTACCTTACAAAACATAAGCCACTGGAGTCTGCCTTTATGCCCTACTGCAGAGGCTTCAATTGTATCTGCATCGTACAGTTATGACAACATTAATTGGAATAGTGTTTCTATAAATATGGATCGTGACCCTTCCATTCGATCTTGTACTTCAGTTGATGTACTTAAATTTGATGTAGGCACATCCGGTACGGCACCTCTTTATTGCAGAATTGTTTTTAATCAGGACTTCTCTGTAAACCCCTTAGCTGTTTCCTATATTAAAACAGGTGGTGGCTTACAAGGTTGTAATGTGTATACGTATTCTGGTATTGGTTGTAATGTGTTACCGCCAACTGGAACAAGAAACGATTAACCATTATCTATTATAATTTTAAAAAGAGGCTGTCTTAAAAAACAGTCTTTTTTTATGCATAAATATTCTTTATGCAAGCTTCTTAACTTTTTTTAAAATTCTTAAATACCTGTTTTCTCTTTATTAGCAGCTCAACTATTTAAACTGGGTTCTATTGCTTTGTGTTTGCCGGTTTTACATTTAAAGAAAATCAACATTTATTTCTTCCAAAGTTGTAACTTCAAATTAAAATTTAATACTTCATTTTTTTATTTTTAAAAACCAAAAGCTATGATGAAATTTAATTTCAAAAAAACATTCAGCCTGATTGTATGCAGCTTTATGCTTTTAACAATTTTCTCTTACACCCATTTAAAAAAAGAAATTAAACCCGCTTTTACTGCCTACACAATTACGCTTCAGAGTGCTGTTATGATTGGCGCTAATCAACAATGGACGTGGACCGTAACCAATCCTAATCCGGGTAATGGAAACAATAATACATTGCAAGATGTAAGTCATTGGAGTTTGCCGTTGAGTCCATTAGCAGAAGCCTCTTTGATTTCTGCAGAGTATAGTACAGATGGTGTTACCTGGAATAGTTTATCAATTGTTATAGAAAGAGATCCTTCTATCAGAGTTTGTACTACGGTAGATGTATTAAAATTTGCAAATGGCACTTCAGGCTCCGCTCCTGCTTACTACAGGGCAACTTTCGATAGAGATTTTTTTATAAACCCTTATGCTGTATCCTATATAAAAACAGGTGGTGGTCTTCAGGGTTGTAATGCCTATTATTATTCAGGA
>JANPEU010000105.1:0-7030 GCA_031423175.1 Bacteroidota bacterium | reverse complement strand
CTCTGTTATATTGCCTGCGAAGATGCTGCACATCAATCCATCAATCTTAGTTATGGCAAGCCTTATAATACGTACACGGTGAAAGATGAGGAATGTGTTGGCTGCAATCTCTGCATGCTTGTTTGCCCGGTTGATAAATGTATTACCATGGAGGAACATCGTGTAGCGCCGGAATATTTAAACTGGATAGAATTTCAGAAAAGAGGTTTGCCGCTGAATGATCATTAAGAGGATTATGTAGCCAGCATTTGTATTTCATGGCATCGCCTGTTGTGTCACTCACTTGTACGTTCCGTTTTCATGGCATCAATCTTTCCAATTGACTCGATAAAAACATAGCAATTCGTCTGAGAAACAAAGAAATCAACTACAAGTTAAAGTGTAGGAAATATCCCTTTCCTTTACAGAAGGATATTTAAATTAATTTCGCTATAAAATTAATAAAAAAATGAAAAAATTACTTCTGATTCTAATTCTTTTCAGCAGCAATTCCTTTGCTCAAACTAAAACCGTAAAGCAACAAACTCCTAAGCAAAATCTTAATAAATTATGGGACTTCCATGAATGGATTGATAATATTGCTTTTATGGATAAAATATTATGGGACTTGGGTCATAAACCTACCAGAGCAAAAGACGTAATTGCGGATATTGACAACTTTGTTAAACAAAACAGTAATGAATCAGAATCATATTATTTAAAAAAGTATAAAAAATCAATTGATTCAATGCTCACTGAAAATTTTAGGTATCCAGTGATCGATTTTATTTATCACAAAGATTCAACTTTAGGCGCTGGTACTCCAATTAGAGTACTATCTTACAATAAAACATCCACAATATTTTTTATAACGTCAATAGCTTTACAGGAAGTTTATAATACAATGAAATTTACATCTCGGCAGCGTGCATCAAAAGTGATAACAGAATATTTAATTCCGAGTATAAAAAAGATGGAACCTGTAATGAACAAGGGATTTACTTACATAGGAATAAGCGCAGTGTTCGGAAGCAAAGATTTTTCGAGTGATTATGTTTTAGCAACAAAGCCAGAGTATATTTTATTTGTTGTGCCATCAAAAAAAGCAAATGACTTTGTTAAGGGGGAAATTACGGAAGAAGAATTGGTTGAATCTGCTGACATAATTTCATCGGACAGAGATATGGGATCAGGCACTAAGAAAATAAAAATTAAAATAGAGTAAGGAAATCTTTTTCTTCTGCCGTGTCTTCGCGAACGATTTTAGTTACCTCCGCCCGGGGTCTTGCCCCACAGCCAGTACAACATAATTGAATGAAGAGGGCGGCATCTTTCTTCCATAGTTCTTCGGACAAAAACAGAAACCGTGTACTCGTTGGTTTCTGCGCCAATAGGTAGCAGGGTGCAAACAAGTGAACAGGTTTTAAATGGTTAACTTTACATAAATTCTCTTATGCCCAATCTCACTTTGACGATTCAGTCAACTGGCAGTAAATCATATAGGCTTGGCATTAGTAATGATGACTCTAAACAGTACTTTGTTCATCGTAAGAAACCTGTTGTTATTAAAATCGGAGAAGCGAATATAGAAACTCATACTACTTGTGGGCCGCCACTCCCTAAAGGTTTTGATCTTTACTCCAAGAAGTTAAATTCTTGGATAATGCAGAATGGATTCCATATTTATCCGAAAGGGAATCCAACAAAACTTGAGTTTGACTTATTGAGAGAAGATGATAAGATTATATTAACCTTTAAAAGAAAGATATAGTTCCCCCCGAGTCTTGCTCCACAGCCAATACAACATAATTGAATGAAGAGTGCAGACGCCGGGAGTTTAGTTACAATAATTGGTGTTATGGATTCAGCATCTTTTTTTCATAGTTCTTCGCAGCAACAAAAGAAAATGAATTAACTTCCTGCTCCATAAAATAAAACAGTACCACCAAATATGGAAGTCCACCACCATGCTCATACATCCAGAATAAAATGGACACATTATTTCTGGGAATTTTTAATGTTATTCCTCGCTGTGTTTTGTGGCTTCATGGCAGAAAACTACAGGGAAACCATTGTGAATAAAGAAAAGGCACACCATTATATACAAAATATGGTGGCCGATCTGAAAGAGGATACTGCCGATGTTAATTTTGCTATTTACTATCAGCAGTTATGGAGCGATCACCTGGACAGTGCTTTGCAAATTCCCATTGATCGTCTAAAAGATATAAATACTCAAGATACTTTCTATTATCATTTCCTGCCCTTTTATTGCTGGATGCAAACCTTTATCCAAAACGATAATACTATCACACAATTGAAAGCAGGAGGATTTAATCTTATCAGAAATGAGAAAGTAGTTGATTCAATAAACCTGGTTTATAACTTTTACAGAGATGTAAAGTTTGCTAATGATTTTAATATTATATGTTATTGGGATGTTGTACGCAAAGCACAGGAACTAATGGATTTGCCAGCGCCGCCAGCAACCATCGAAGAAAACATTCCAAAACATGTTCTTCAGAACAAGGAGATCTTTTTTCAATATGATAAACCGGCGATACATCAGCTTTACAGTATGATCAACAATGCAAAAGGAAGTTTGGTGGCCACAATAGTATCTGAAAAGCAATACAAAGAAAAAGTCGAAAGATTGCTCAACTATCTTCAAAAGGAATATCACCTGGACTGAAAAGTTTTTATATATGTCTTATGCCCGGGGTTTTGCTCCCCTGTTGTGCTTGTTCTATAAAATAAAAAATGTTCAATCGTTATCCGGAGTCCCGATAGCTATCGGGAGTGTCTCCGGATCAGTCCCGCACTTGCGGGACTATCCTTCTTCCTTACTTATTTATGCCGTTATTCGTGTTCCAGCATCAGCATCTTTCTTCCATAGTTCTTCGCTACAACAACCGTCAATAATTTTACTATCTTTACATAACAAATAGTTTTTATGAAAACTCTGGAGAAATATGTATCGATAGACAAAGATATAGTGGGTGGTACTCCGGTATTCAAAAACACAAGGGTAACTGTGAAAACTCTTTTTGATTACCTGGAAGAAAGTTCACTTGAAGAATTTCTTCTGGGTCATCCTACTGTTTCCCGTGAACAGGCTGAAGCAGTTATTGAACTGGCAGCAAACAAAATTCTTACTGAAATTACTCCATGAAGATTCTTCTTGATGAGAATATTGATGTCAGGGCAAAGTTGCTATTCCCCGCAGCGATGGAACTTTTCACTGTAAAAGATATGGGCTGGACGGGTATTAAAAATGGTGAATTGATAAAACTTTTATCTCAAAATAATTTTGATTACTGGATTGTGGCAGATAAAAATATTCCTTACCAGCAAAACACTGCTGATATTCCTTTCAAAATAATGGTTCTTGATGTTTTCCGGAATACATTGAAAAGTATCGAACCGCTTCTCCCTAAAATACTGGCTATACTAAACACTTCATCATCAAACAAAGTAATCATAGTTAATGAGAAATAGGGTTACGCCATAGTTGATGTTTCAGTATCAGCATCTTTCTTCCATAGTTCTTCGCTACAGCAACCCAAAAATGTATTAACTTTCTCTACATAACATTTGCAAAGCGGCGGGTGACATCAACTTTGTAGCGACAGCATAACTTGCAGTTGACTACAAAAAATTAACTTTGATAAATAATATCAACTAAAATGGATAATACAAGAGTTTATAAAATGAAATTTGCAAGTGTCTATCCGCATTATATAAATAAAGCGGAGAAAAAGGGACGTACAAAAGCAGAGTTAGATACCATCATTTGCTGGCTGACAGGATATACTCAAAAACAATTGCAGAAACAAATAGACAAGCAAACTGATTTTGAAACCTTTTTTGCGCAGACACCCAAACTGAATCCAAATGTTTCAAAAATTACCGGTGTAATTTGTGGATACCGTGTCGAAGAAATCGAAGACAAACTCATGCAAAAGGTTCGTTATTTAGATAAGTTGGTTGATGAATTGGCAAAAGGAAAAACAATGGAAAAGATTTTAAGGAAGTAAGCTGAATCAGATTTATTGTAAAAGATTAAATCATGTATTCATATACAGTGGCATTTTATTTTATCAGCATCTTTCTTCCATAGTTCTTCGCAGCAATAACCCGAGGTTAGTTAGTTTTCTTACATCCGTGTTGTTGGTGCTGTGAGCTAAAGTTGAAAGCGAATAAAACCAGAAAAACAACAAAGGCGTAATAACAAAAATTTATCTGTTACTATTTATTCTTTTATTGTCTTTGCAATTGAAACTATATACTTTTTGATATTCTCGAGGTCAGCTGCTGATAAACGACTGCCAAAATTGGGCATACCCAAATGTTCCAGTGATCCTTTTAAAACGATATCATTGATGATGTCAAATTTTGCTTTGGTTATAAGACCCAGATCAGGGAGTGCACCATAATTTTTATCAATTGTTCCATGGCAGGACATACAATATTGCAGGTAAATTTCTCCGCCTCGCTTAATTGCTGTTTCTGTACCGGGATATTCAATATTCAAAGGAACAGGTTTCTGCATAGCAATCAACTCAGGCATTTTTTCTTTACCATCAAGACGGAATGTATAGATATGTGCCGGAAAAATATCGGGAGTGGCTTTTTCTTTCATTGCTCCGCCAGACCCACCCCAACCTACCTGGAAACTTATATACTGAATACCATCCACACTATATGTAATGGGAGGAGCAATCACACCGGTACCAGCATTTACTTTCCATAATAGTTTACCATTATCACCATCCAGGGCTGAAAGGTTTCCATCGGCCGTTCCCTGGAATACAAGACCTGATGCAGTTGTTACTACACCACCATTCCAATGTGCTTGTTGTTTTATCCGCCATACTTCCTTTTGATTAACGGGATCCCATGCAAGCAAAAAACCTTGCGTAGCTACTTTTGGTGCAGTAGAATCACTTTTGAATGGTAGCTTATAATTTATATCACTTCCTAAGTTCCACCCCGTGCCTGATCCGAATTCTTTTACCTGGTCAAACTTCCAGCTTGAATCATATCCATACGGAAATGATGTCATGCGACCGGGTATATACATGAGTTTGTTCTTTCGGTTGAAAGCCATCGGTTGCCAGTTATGTCCGCCGTCAAAATTCGGATAGATCTCCATGTTGACATTCTTCAGCCTGCCAATTTCACTTTCTATAGGTCTTCCTTCCGGTGTCATACCAACAGCCCAGTTCATATGAGTAAATGGTTTTGCAGAAATGAATTTTCCATCAGTACGATCGATCACATAAAAGAATCCATTCTTTGGCGCCTGCATAATCACTTTACGCATCTTACCTTCCATTTCAAAATCTGCAAGCACTAACGGTTGCGTTGCGGTGAAATCCCAATGATCACCCGGTGTTGTCTGGTAATGCCATACGTATTCGCCATTATCAGGATTGATAGCAACAATAGAAGAAAGAAAAAGATTATCGCCACCACCCGGACTTCTGTGATAACGATTCCATGGCGATCCGTTTCCGGTACCCACATACATTAAATTCAGTTCGGGATCAAATACCATCGCATCCCAACAGGTTCCTCCTCCGCCAAATTTCCACCATTCACCCGTCCAAGTTTTAGCAGCCATCTCCATGGCTTTTGATTCAAATGGTTTTGACGGATCACCTGGCACGGTATAAAATCTCCATGATTGTTTTCCGGTTTCTGCATCGTAAGCAGTTATATAACCTCTCACACCATATTCTGCACCGCCGTTACCTATAATTACATTTCCTTTTATAATTCTTGGTGCGCCGGTAATTGTATAATTCTTTGTCGAATCCACTGTCCATACTTCCCACACAGGTTTTCCTTCTGCAGCATCAATTGCAATTAACCTTCCATCAATAGTACCTACATAAACTTTCCCTTTGTACAACGCGACACCACGATTCACTACATCACAACAAGCTTTCATGCCATACCGGCCAGGTACTTTTGGATCGTATGTCCAGATAAGCTTACCGGTTCGTGCATCGATCGCAAACACTTTGCTCCATGCTCCAGTTACATACATAATGCCATCCACTACTATTGGTGTAGCTTCAAAACCACGTTTGAAACCAAGATCAATATGCCAGGCCAATCCAAGCCGGGAGATATTGTCCTTATTGATTTGTACCAGGGTGCTATAACGATCTTCGCTATAATTTCTTCCATAAGATAGCCAGTTGGCTGAATCCTTATCTGCATCAAGTAAAGCTTTATCATTGATACCTGCTGTGACTTTTTTTATGAACTCTTTTGTGCCCGGTTCCGGGTTCTCTTTACAGCTATAAATAAGTAAAATAAAAAAACATAGAGCTGCATAAAAGGGCAGGTGTATTTTTTTTTGCATGAATGTTGGTATTATGATGATGTGTAGCCGTTATAGATATGAAAGATTGGTTGGGTTTCCGTATTGCAATTATTAAATGTATGACTAAATTTTGTTGACTTAATAAAAAAAATCAGTTGTGCTTAGTGTTCTGTTTATCGAATCAGTAAGAAGAATAAAAGTCTTACGCTGTTGCAGTTCCAGCATCAGCATCTTTCTTCCATAGTTCTTGCAGCAACAGCTGAAAAATTGAAATGCTTTTATTTATTCTGTACATTTTATAATTTGAAATCATTAACTTTCTGTACTGGAACTTTCTTAAATCAGAAAGTCAGGGACAATGAAAAAAGCAAAAACAATGGAACATAAAGCAAAATCAATTCGTCCATTCATCGGAGCTAAAAACTTTGAACTGTCAAGGAGTTTTTACCGGGACCTGGGTTTTCAAGAAAGTATCTTGACGCCTAATATGTCTTATTTCAAAACAGAGGGATTAGGATTTTATTTACAAGATGCTTACGTAAGAGATTGGATAGATAATACAATGATTTTTTTAGAAGTAGAAGATGTTGGTCGTTATTGGAACGAACTGTTAGTTTTAGACCTGACAACTAAATATGAAAATGTAAAACTGATACCAATCCGGGAATTAGATTGGGGCAGAGAATGTTTTATGCATGACCCTTCTGGAATTCT
>JANPEU010000104.1:0-9644 GCA_031423175.1 Bacteroidota bacterium | reverse complement strand
AAAATTGTTATCGTTAAAAAAAGTAAAGCTACTACGGATACATTTTTTTTCATGAGAGAATTTATCTTACAAATGTATTTATTTAAAATTCTTTGAATGTAATTCAGACGACAAGTTAACAGAATATTATTTTCCCCTATTTTTACAATCTTATCTTTTACTAACCTAATACCAATTTTTATGTCAAACGATCATGGTGAAAAATTTGTCTCAAAACTTCTATTTGGCTTTGGACTTGTTACAGCCGCAATTTTTCTTATTTACTTTATTACTTTCAACGAAATAATGAAAAACGACTGGTATTATTGGGGTATTGCAACAGCTATCCTGATGAATGCCGGATTATATCTCCTTTTATCTGCAGCCGTACATAAAATGAAAAATGATATGATACGCCGGCAAAAAATGAAAGAACAGCAAACGAACTTTACCGTTGACTAAACTTTATATTTATTTTTTTATTCTGATGGTATCAAATAGTCATCTAATTGAAGTTGCCAGAATTTTTTAAAAATTAAATCTGCTTAATTTTTAATCTGTAAAAAAAGATAGCCGTTAACAGGTATCTTTTTTTAAAATATTGTCAATTATTTAAACCAACTTTTCGCTGTCACCAAAACCTCTTTCTCGCCATTTTTTAAAGCATAATTAAATCCTTTATGAATTGAATATGCTCCAACGATTCCTTTTTTATTTAATGCCAAAAAGGCAACCTGTATTTCCTTTACTTTATCTTTTTTGATTTTTACAATTCTTTCAATTACTTTTTTACAGGCTTCTTCGGGAGTTAAACCCTGGCGCATCATTTCTATAACCGAATGTGAACCTGCAACCCGAATCACATCTTCACCTTGCCCGGTAGAAGTGCATGCGCCTACTTCATTATCCACAAACAACCCGGCACCTATGATTGGTGAATCTCCTAAACGACCCCGCATTTTAAAACCAGCACCACTAGTGGTACAACTACCGCTTAAATTTCCCATTGCATCCATTGCCACCATTCCAATTGTATCATGATTCCATTCTCCGCTCTCTAATTTAGCGGGAGCAAACTGATTGAGACTGGTTTTATTTTCAACATTTATTGTAGGTGATTTATATTCTGATTTTTTTAACCAGTTATCATAATTTCTCTGTGCATCCGGAGAAAGTTTTTGTTCTTCTAATGGAAATCCTTCTGCTACTGCAAATTGTTGCGCACCGCTGCCCACTAACATGACATGTGGTGTTTTTTCCATAACTCTTCTTGCTACAGATATGGGATGTTTTATTCTTTCTAAAAAAGCAACACTTCCACAATTAAATTTATCGTCCATAATACAGGCATCCAATGTTACATAGCCATCCCGGTCAGGATTTGCACCCAAACCAACACAACAGTTCTGCGAATCCTCTGTAACCATCACTCCCTTTTCCACAGCATCAATTGCTTTCCCTTTATTACGTAAAATTTCCCAGGCTGCCTTGTTTGCATTCAGCCCGGCATCCCAGGTAGAAATTACAACTGGCTTTCCAATCACCCGATCGCTTTCCTCCCCGGCTAAAATTTTTACTGAAGCAAAACCTGCTATAGAACCAAAAAATGAGGTATGAATGAACTTTCTGCGGTTAAACATGTTTATTAGTTTATTAAACCCAAATTAAATCATTCCCAAGCAAACTGACAAAAAGAAGACTGACTTATCATATATCAATTGCAATGCTGACATTAAGCCGGAATTTTGTCAATTGATGCGAATGAGAAGACGACGGAATAATTTTTGACAATAAAGAAATAATTATGAAAATAGAAATTATATCAGGTAGCCCGAGAGTTAATAGTTTAACCAGAAGAGTTGCACTCAATTTAAAAAATTGGTTGCAAACCAATACCGACCATGAGGTCAATATAATAGATTTGAAAGAATGGAATCTTCCGCCGGTGCAAACTGTTTACGTTTCAGTTGATAAAACACCCGATGAATTTAAACCCCTGGCAGAAAGAATTTTTAATACAGATGCTTTTATTTTGGTTACACCGGAATATAATGGTAGCTACTCTCCTGCAATGAAAAACCTGTTGGATCATTTTCCAAAACAAATGCATAAACCATTTGGAATCGCAACAGCCTCTCCCGGTGCAATGGGTGGCATAAGAGCTTCACAACAATTATTACAGTTAGTGCCAGCGTTGTTTGGAATTGTTTCACCGTTTATGTTAATAGTTCCTGCAGTGGATAAAAAATTTGATACAGAAGGAAACTTAACAGAACCGGGTTTTGAAAAAAATATCCATGATTTTATTTCTGAATTTCTTTGGCTGGCAGAAAAAATAGTTCAAGAAAAAGTTTGTGCATAAAAAAATTAATTAATTATGGGTAAGAATATTAAAACAATCGAAGCAATCATAGCCCCGCCCCCGCCGCATATGGTTGGTGATGGGTTCAGGGTGCATAATTTTTTTCCAAACAGTCAGTTGATTGATAAAAAAAGAATGAGTCCATTTTTTATGCTGGACTATGGTTCAAAGATTGAATTTAATCCTAGAAATGAACCAAGAGGTGTAGGTGTGCATCCTCATGCAGGATTTGAAACTGTGACAGTAGCTTATCAAGGTAAAATTGCTCATCATGACAGTGCCGGTAACAGCGGCATTATTGGTGAAGGTGATGTACAGTGGATGACAGCAGGTTCAGGATTATTGCACAAAGAATATCATGAAAAAGAATTCAGTAAAACCGGTGGGCTGTTTCAGATGGTACAGCTATGGGTGAACCTTCCTGCTAAATTTAAAAAAACTGCTCCGAAATACCAGGGGATTACGAACAGCATGATGACTCGCTATCCATTACCGGGTGATAAAGGTTATGTCGAAGTTATTGCAGGAGAATTTAACGGGGCAAAAGGACCTGCTTCTACATTTACACCTATTAATCTATACAATGCAAGATTAAAAAAAGGCGCTAAACTTGAAATGAGTTTTCCCGCTGAGTATAATACGGGATTACTGATAATTGAAGGATCAGCAAAAATTAATAATAGCCCGGCGCAGCAAGATCATTTTGTGTTATTAAAAAATGATGGTGAAAATTTTACAATAGAATCTACTGAAGATTCAGTAATACTTGTTTTATCCGGTGATCCAATTGATGAGCCTATTGCGGCATACGGCCCATTCCTGATGAATACATGGGAAGAAGTGGATCAGGCAATACAAGATGCAAATACTGGAAAATTTGGGATGTTGGAGACTTAAAAATATTACCTGTGTAAAACAAATGTCAAACGTCAGCTCTTGCTGGCGTTTTTCTTTTCCATAAAATTCACCAGATTCTTTCTCGCATTTTTCTGAACGGCTCTTTTCATAAATCCAGCCCAACCAAATAAAACACCCTTCCAACCAAGAGCTTGACCAATCCAGGTACTTAAACGGAAAGCATCACTATGTTCAATAATTTTTCCGTCTTTCAATTTCATAAATGCTTTGATATTATTCACTACCCTATTTCCTGTTTTTGAAAATGTATACGTAGCTATCCACTTACAGGTAGCATATTCTTCATCCAGCAATTCAATGTCCGAAAATGTGAGGGAAAACTCTTGTGCATTTTTACAAAGCATTTCCCACATAGCTTTAGCTTCATCGCCGTTTAAAACTAAAAAAACCGGATCGCTGAAAACAATATCCGCACTGTAACAGTCCTGCATGGTTTTATAATCCAGCTGTTGAAATGCAGTATAAAATCGTTCTATCACCTGTTTATTATCATTCATAAAATAATTTTACCTGTAAGGAAGAGATTGATTAAATTTATTTTTCCGAAGAGGTTCTTCGGACAAAACTAATTCAACATGTTACGCAAATTACTGCTTCCGCTATTTTTATTTTCAATTTTAGTTACATCAGCACAAACAGACCAGGATAGTGCATGGATTCGTGATAATTACATTAAAATAGAAAAATACATTCCGATGCGGGATGGAATAAAACTCTTCACGTCTATTTACATGCCTAAAGATAAAAGCGAAAAGCATCCGTTCTTAATGAACCGCACTCCATATTCCTGTGCACCCTATGGCGAAAATAACTGGAGGGCTTTCTGGGGCAGTCACTGGAAATATTATATGCGTGAAAATTATATCATCGTTATTCAGGATGTACGTGGCCGCTGGATGAGTGAAGGAGAATTTGTGGATGTACGACCCTTTAATAAAAATAAAGCGGGAAATGAAACAGATGAAGCAAGCGATACGTACGATGCAATTGACTGGATGATAAAAAATCTTCCGGATAATAATGGAAATGTTGGTGTATTTGGTATTTCGTATCCGGGTTTCTATTCCACCATGGCAGCGGCTTCAGGACATCCTGCATTAAAAGCAGTAAGCCCGCAGGCACCAGTTACTGAATGGTTTTTAGGTGATGACTTTCATCATAATGGTGCTTTTTTTCAAACAGATGCTTTTAGTTTTTATTCAGGCTTTGGAAAACCAAGACCTAAACCTACAACTGTGGGGCCATCCGGATTTGATTTTAAAACAAAAGACAATTATAAATTTTACCTGGAAGCAGGCACTTTGAAAAATCTTAGTGTGATGATGGGTGACAGTATAAAATTCTGGAAAGATTTATATGCCCATCCTAACTATGATGATTGGTGGAAAGCAAGGGATGCAAGAACCGCTATGTTTAATATTAAACCTGCTATGCTTACTGTTGGTGGTCTGTTTGATGCAGAAGATTGCTATGGTGCGTGGAATTTATATAAGGCAATAGAAAAACAAAACCCAGGTGCAAATAATAAATTAGTAATGGGACCCTGGAGTCATGGTCAGTGGAGCAACCGAGATGGTTCATCTATGGGTAATGCCATGTTTGGATCCAATACTTCAATCTGGTATCAAAACCATATTGAAATTCCCTTCTTCAATTATTATTTAAAAGGTAAAGGGGATAATCCAAATCTTGCAGAAGCAACAATTTTCTTTAGCGGAGCTAATGAATGGAAAATGCTGCCGCAATGGCCACCTGCTGAAATGAATTCAAAACCTATTTTTCCAAATGCAAATGGAGTACTGTCATGGAATAAACCAAGTAGTAAAAACAGCTTTAGTGAATATGTAAGCGATCCATCCAAACCAGTTCCCTATACGGAAGACGTACATTTCAATCGTACCAATGCTTATATGACCGATGACCAGCGGTTTGCTTCCAGAAGAACAGATGTACTCAGTTTTCAAACCGATGTTTTATCCGAAGACCTTACTTTGGCGGGACCGTTGATTGCAGATTTAATGGTTAGCATTAGCGGAACAGATGCAGATTTTGTTGTAAAACTGATTGATGTTTTCCCTGACAATTTTCAGTATTCAGAGTCTTCACTGAACCCCCCTTCGGGGGGCAGGGGGGCTTATCCGATGGGTGGATACCAGATGCTGATACGGGGGGAGATAATGAGAGGAAAGTATCGGAATAGTTTTGAAAACCCTACACCGTTTATACCTAATAAAATTGAAAAAGTAAAATTTGAACTGCCGGATATTGCTCATACTTTTAAAAAAGGACACCGGGTGATGGTTCAGATTCAAAGCAGTTGGTTTTCGCTTGCAGATAGAAACCCACAAAAGTTTGTAAATATTTACGAAGCAGATATAACAGATTTTCAAAAGGCAACAATTAAGATTTATCATGATGGGCAGAATAGCAGCAGCATTTGGTTGCCAGTATTGAAATGATTTTTGTAATTTTAAGAAAAATAAATTTATGGATGCGGTAGTTTTCTATCCTGAAAATGAATTTCAATATAATCAATTAATGACCTCAGTCAGCAAGTTGAATATTGAAAAAGTTATACTCTCTGATGAAGAGAAAAAAAAACTGGCAGGAATTCTTCTTGCTAATCTTGCCAAAAAAAACCCGAACGCCAATGCAACTATGGATGAAATTATTTCGGTAGTGGAAGAAGTACGTTCAGAATATTATTATGGTAAAAAAAATAATAATAGCTGATACCAACTGGTGGATCAGCCTCGTTTTAGGCGGGTTTGATAATGACTTTGCCCGGTTATTGGAAATGGAAAGCCTTGAATTTGTTTCCTGCCAGCAATTGGAAACTGAAATTCAGAATACTTTTAAGAAAGAAAAACTTCAGAAATTTCTTTCAGAAGAAATCATAAAAATTTTTTGGCTATCTTTTCGGTTTAAAATTAAAGACATAACCCTCGTTTCAAATATTTCGATTTGTCGAGATCCAAAGGATAATTATCTTTTAGCGCTTGCTAAAGACGCAGATGCAGATTACCTGATTACAGGGGATAAAGATTTATTGGTTTTAGAAAGATTTGAAAAAACAATTATTTGTACATTGCCCGATTTTTTAGAAAAACACTTTAATAAATAAAAACACGTTTGACGTTACAGTCAGCCTTTTTTGTACACTTGCATTAAATTAAATTTTATGATTAGAGTTATTACGCTAGCTACTTTTTTAATGTTTTCGATATATATGTATGCACAGGAAATAAAAATAATTCCCCAGCCGGTAGAAATAAAAATGGGCTCAGGAAATTATACAATAAAAAATCAGCTTCAGATTGTTTATAATGAAAAAGCTAAAAGCTCAGCAGAATTCTTAAGTCAGTACCTGAACCGGTTTTATAAGGTTAATAGTAAACTGACTGAATCATCAGGACAGGGAAAAGATGCGAAAACTATTTATTTACTAGTTGGTGCAGTTGATAAAAAGGAAGCGTATCAGCTCGACGTAAAACAAAATAACATTACAATTACCGGCGACGATGAAGGAATTTTTCGGGGCGTACAAACTCTTATTCAACTCCTCCCCGTTCCGGTGCAATCTTCTCAACCACAGGTTATCAAATTAACCATACCACAACTTACAATTAATGATTATCCCCGTTTTACTTACCGGGGTTTGCATTTAGATGTTAGCCGTCATTTTATGCCGGTTGATTTTATTAAAAAATATATTGACTTTATCGCTTTGCATAAGTTGAATTATTTCCATTGGCACTTAACGGATGATCAGGGCTGGCGAATTGAAATAAAAAAATATCCAAAACTTACTGAAGTCGGTGCCTGGAGAAACGGAACAATAATTGGCCGCTATCCCGGAACCGGAAGTGATAATAATATACATGGAGGATTTTATACGCAGGAGGAAATAAAAGATATTGTAAAATATGCAGCAGACCGATATATTACTGTTGTACCTGAAATAGAAATGCCGGGACATGGCAATGCTGCAATAGCTGCTTATCCTTTCCTAAGTTGTTTTCCGGAAGAGCAATCAAAAATTCCGGCCAACATGATTTCAAAAGTAAGTACCCAATTGCAAACAGCGGGCAGAAAAAAGTTAGTGCTGGAAACATGGGGCGTATCGGATGATGTGTTTTGTGCGGGTAATGAAGAAACATTTGCTTTTTTACAGGATGTGCTGGATGAGGTGATTGCATTATTTCCCGGAAAATATATTCATGTAGGTGGTGATGAATGCCCGAAAGAAAACTGGAAACGTTGTGATAATTGCCAGACCAGAATTAAAAGTGAAAAATTGAAAGATGAACATGAACTTCAGAGTTATTTTATACAGCGTATGGAAAAATATTTAAACAACAAAGGAAAAACATTAATAGGCTGGGATGAAATATTGGAAGGTGGCCTTGCACCCAAAGCAATCGTAATGAGCTGGCGTGGTGAAGCAGGTGGCATTACTGCAGCAAAACAAAAACATGAAGTGATAATGACACCGGGTAATCCTGTTTACTTTGATCATAGTCAAAGTGAGAATGAAGATTCTGTTACAATTGGCGGATATAATCCTATCGAAAAAGTATATGCTTATAATCCAATACCTAAAGAGTTAAATGCTGATGAAGCTAAATACATTTTAGGTGCACAGGCAAATTTGTGGACGGAATATATGAAGAATACAAAAAAAGTAGAATACATGCTATTACCCAGGTTAAGTGCATTAAGCGAAGTGCTGTGGTCGCCATTGGAAAAAAAAGACTGGAAAAGTTTTGAAAAAAGATTGACAGAACAATTTAAGCGATTTGATTTCTGGAAAGCAAATTATAGTAAAGCATATTTTGATATTAAAGCAACTATAATTCCAGCGACAGATAATAAAGGTGTCATTTGGAAACTAGAATCGAAACAAAATTTTTCAGTCATAAAATATATTTCGCATACTGCTGGTATGATTAATTCATCAGGATTTGCAAATGGGAAAGATTATACGACGCCTATTCCAGTAAATTCATCAATGATTACAGCAGCTGTAATAATGCAAAATGGAAAAGCAATCGGCAATCCTGTTTCGCAAACTTTTATTATTAATAAAGCAACAGGCAAAAAAATATCTTTAGCCGGAGAGGCTTCACCAAATTATCCTGGCGATGGCGCATTCACGTTAGTAAATGGTGTGCAAAATGAAAAAGGACTGGCAAGAAGTAAAGAGTTTCTTGGTTTCAGTGGTTCGAACTGCGAAGCGATAATTAATCTGGATTCTATACAACTCATAAAAAAAGTTACCGTTCACACAATTCGTCAAACAGGAAGTTGGATTTGGCGTCCACTGACTGTTGAAGTTTTTATTTCTGATAATGGAAAAGATTTTACATCAGTTGGGCTAACTGACGATTTTATTGTTAAAAAAGCAGGACTTGAAACGGGAAAGATGATCGTTGCGTTTGATGAACGTAAGACTAAGTTTATAAAAGTTATAGTAACCAATTGGGGCGAAATTCCGGCAGGTGATCCCGGTGCAGGGAAAAAAGCATGGTTATTTGTGGATGAGATTGAAGTGAACTGATAATTCTATTGTAACCGATAACTTACCACTGGTTTATTACTAAGAGAAACCAATACAGTTGTTTTCTCTTTATTTTTTACAACCTGAATATCTCTTACATCGCCTTTAATGGAAAAACCAGATTCTGCCTGCGATACATATTTAAAATTTCCTTTACTATCTCCTAAAAATAACATGCCATGGTTTGCATCAAACTGACCGATTGAAATCCTGGTTTTTTCTAAATTCCCACCTAATATTAAATCCTGATTACCGTCTTTGTTGACATCAAGCGAATGAATTGCGTAGATGGGTGAAAATTGTGCCTGGACAGGCAAAGCTCTTACTTCAAATTTTCCATTTCCTTTATTCTCGATATAACAGGTAGCCATATTATCTGTTACTAATTTTTTTGCAGAAGACAATTCATTTGCTGCGAAAAAATCATTAATTGTAGCAGTTGAATAGGATGCATAGTCATTAAATTTCTTTCTCAATACAGGTAATTGCTCCACCATTTCATCTCTGCTTAATGCGGGATAACTTTTTCCCTGAATGTAATAACACATTATTCCATCCATTGTACCGTTCTTGTCAAAGTCTTTATAATACATCGTGCAAGGTTTTTCTGCAGAAACTTTTACTTGGGTATTTAAACCCCGATTGCCAGCAATAAAATCCAAATCCCCGTCTTTGTCAAAATCATCTGCATAAATTCTGTTCCACCAACCGTTTGTTGCTGAACTGAAATAGGTTTTTGATTTATCTGTCAATTTTCCTTTTTCATTTATAAATACTTTGATAAGCAAAAAGATTTAATTGTTGTTGGTGAATGGATGCCTATCA